>JAAFIJ010000177.1 GCA_013298675.1 Rhodobacterales bacterium
GCGTCCTATCGCCGGTTTTGGCGTGGGCTTTTTCGGGTGCCGGGTTTGACCCAGCAGGGACGCACTTTGTGGGGCAACTGGCACCGATGGACCGGGCTGTGGAGCCTGCCTTTGCTAAGTGTGATCAGCCTGACAGGACTTTTGTATTTCTCCGAAACACTGGGCTTTGCGCCTGATCTTCCCGCAGCACACACACCCGCCCTGCGGGAAACCGCTCTTCCTGCCGGGTTCAATGGCGCGACGCTGGACAAGGCCGTGGCGATCGCCCTGACCGAATTGCCTGGCCTCGCCGTCCGCGAGATTTACTTGCCAGTCAACAAGACCGAAGCGCTCCGCCTGCGCGGTGATCTGGATGCAACTTTGGTGCGTCCCCGCGCCAATACGGTCAGCGTCGATCCTGCAACCATGATGGTCCTTGGCGCGCACCGTGGTCAGGACCTTGGCCTTGCCCGCCGTTTGACCGAGGCCGCTGACCCCTTGCATTACGGCACTTGGGGCGGGCTGCCGAGCCAGATTTTCTGGGTGGTTTCAGGGCTTTTCGCCACTTTACTAGCCCTTTCCGGGCTAAAGATAGCCAGTTGGCGCCTGTCTTTGCGGCCGGGCATTCCCAGCTTTTCCAACGCGGTCAGGGCAATTTTTCTGCCCGGCCGCGCCGTTCTTGTTGGTTTTTTGATCATTTGCTGTGTCAGCGCTTTTCGCGCGTTTGTGTGACGCCTGTGGCCCATTGCGGGCGATCAATCGCAACGACAGTTTTGTGGTCGCGTGATTGTTTTCCGTGGACTGATGACGTGATGCCGAAAGGAGAGACTTGCCATGACCACGCGCGCCTTGCAGGACCGTTTTGGACCCTTGCTGTTGGTGGCTGTCTGCCTGTTGGCGGTGTTCAGTGTCAGCATCCTGAACCACGGGCCATTGTTCTACTTTGACAGCTTTGCCTATGTTGATCAGGGCAACGAAGTTTTGAAAATGATCTTGCCAAAGGGTTCGTTGATCGCGCCCCCCGCGGTGGATGCGACGGGGCTTGCTACGGGGGCCGCGGCGGGCGGTGCGAACGAATCTGTCAACGGCTCTCGGTCCGTATTGTTCGGGGTGGTGATGGCGCTGTTTTATCAAGCGCATGCGTTGTGGGCCTTTCCGGTTCTTGCGGCCGTTTATACCGTTGCGACCGTATGGTTGCCCGTGCGTGTGGCGGCACGGATGAACCTGCTGCCCCGTGGCCGCTTGACCATGCTTTGCCTACCCTTGCTGTTCGCGGCGGCGGGATCTTTGCCGTTCTATATCTCTTATCTCATGCCCGATATTCTGGCCCCTGGCCTGATCATGATCAGTGCCACGCTGTTCGCCTTTGGCGCGCATATGCGTTGGGGAGAGGTTATACTGGCCGCGCTTTTGGGGGTTATTGCGGTGGTATCACACCCGTCACATCTGCTGATTTCGGCGGTTTTGATGGGCATGTTCACGCTGATCGCCCTGATCAGCCGTCACCGAGGGCGCTGGCTGGCCCCGATGGTTCTGACGGTCCTTGTGGTGATGGGGGGCGCAGAGCGGCTGATGTTCCGATCTGCCGTCAAAAGCATCGCCAAATCCGAGGTCACCTACTTCCCCTATCTGACCGCGCGCCTGATAGCCGACGGGCCGGGGCTGACCTATTTGCAGGATAGCTGCCCCAACGCCGAGATCGCCACCTGCGCCCTGTTTGACGCGCTGTCCAAGTCGGACGATCCGATGCGGTTTACAGCGACGCATATCGTGTTTGAAACGTCTGAACGATTGGGCTCTTTCCGCCTGATGCCCTATGCGGATCAAAAACGCGTTGTTGAGGGGCAGATGACCTTTGCGCGCAACGTGGTGATGCACGATCCCTTTGGGTTGGTCGCAGGGTTGCTGTCGAATACTTTGAAACAAGCCCGACGCGATAGCATTGAAATGACAGTGCCCTCGGCGAACCAAATTGCCATCGCAGCCGCCAAATTTCCCGAGGCGCACACCTTTAAAGGCCCCTTGATCACCGATCAAAGCTGGATTCCAGCGGTTGAGTGGATCCACCAAGTGGTCAATTTTATTGCCTTTTTGGTAGTGCTTGGGCTGCTGGTCTGGCCCGGACGGGTTGCGGCCCCGGTCAAATTGCTGGCCATTGCGATTCTGATGGGGCTTTTTGCCAATGCCTTTGTCTGTGGGGCCGTGTCGCAACCCGCCGACCGCTACGGCGCGCGGGTGATCTGGCTTTTGCCCATGCTTGCCACCTTTATGACCCTGTTTGTCTGGCCGAATGCCAGCCCCAAAAGGCCCAAACTATGACCACTCAGACCACGACCCAAAGCCCCAGATTGACCATTTCCGTGATCATGCCCGCCTATAGGGCCTCACATTTGCTGGCGCAGGTGTTGACGCCCCTTTTGGCGATGCGCGACGCAGGTGAGGTTGATGAAGTGCTGGTCGTTGACGACCAATCCCCTGATGACACCGCTGCTGTTGCCCGCGCCATGGGGGCCACGGTGCTGGTAACGCCGCAAAACGGCGGGCCGGGGGTAGCGCGCAATTTAGCCTCTAAACAGGCGATTGGTGACATTTTGTGGTTCGTGGATTCCGACGTGATCGCCCAGCCCGGCGGCCCCGCCCATATTCGCCGCGCCTTTTCAGAGCCAGGAGTTGATGCGGTGTTTGGGTCTTATGATGATGATCCGGGCGGCAAATATTGGTTTTCACGCTATAAGAACCTGCTGCACCGCTATCACCATCAGGCCGCACGCCGTGAGGCGCGGACTTTTTGGGCGGGTTGCGGCGCGGTACGCGCCACCGCTTTTGCGGCCGTGGGCGGGTTTGATGTGGAAACGTACCGCAAGCCATCCATCGAGGATATCGAACTTGGCTACCGCATCAGCAATGCCGGAGGGCGGATATTGGTAGAGCCTGACCTCTTGGGCAAGCATCTAAAGGTTTGGACGATCCGCAATGCCCTGCACACCGATATCTTTTGTCGGGCACTGCCTTGGTCGCGTCTGATCATCACCCGTGAAGGGCTGACTGATGATCTGAACACAGGCAAGGCAGAACGGGTGCGCGCGCTGATCGCAGGCGCGCTGTTGGTGTCGATCTCGGCAATGTTGGTTTTCCCGTCGCTTTGGCCGCTGGCACTTGGGCTCGCCGCTTTGGCGGTGCTGTGTAACCTAAAACTGGCGCGGTTCTTTTACAACAATGGCGGCCTTGGCTTTGCGGCGGGGTCGCTGCTCTATCATCAGGTCTACTATGTTTACTCGGCCAGCATTTTTGCCTGGTGCCTGTTTGAAGCGCATATCTTAGGCAAAAAGGACCGCCTGCATGTGCGTTAAACTGCGGCACTCACGGGGTGACAATCTCAACTGGCCGCAAGGTCAGCACGCCGTCTTGCCCGCCCAAAACATCTGCGGAAATGTCAAAATCGACCCCTTGGCGCACAGTGATCGGCTGGGGGGTGATTTGCATTCCCGCGCCGTTCATACCGGACAAAATGTAGTTGCCAGCCGGCATACCGCGCACCTTTATCTGCGCGGGTTCAGTCAGACGCAGCGCAAGACCCATGCGACCAGTCGTCCCCTCCATCGCGACGGGTATGACGGCAGAGTTGTCACTTTCGCCGCCAACCCTCACGGAACCAGTCCGAAACAGGCGGAAAACCTGTGCCAACAGCTGGGTGCGCGTGGGCAGTTCGATACGTTCAAAGGCGTCACCCTTGTAAAGGGCGTCAAGGTAATAGCTGGCCGAGGCACGCGCATCACCGTCGACCACACGCCGCGCAACACCGTATTGCTGCCACGCCGAGACATTGCCGCGGGTCAAATCCTCAAACAACATGTCGATGTCGCCCTTGGTGAATTCGAGCATGCCGGTTTGAATGCCCGCCTTGGCCGCTGTCCCGGCGATCCCCGGCAAAGCCCGTGCGGTTGCGGGGCCATAGCGGTGATAGGCCAGCATATCCACCCGTTCGGCGGCACCCGGAACGGACGCCAATTTGTTGAAATATTTGACCGCATTCTCGGCCCGCGTGGTCGAAGGGGCGATGATTTCGGGTGCGTATCCTGCCGCAGACAGCCGGTCGGTGACCGCCACGATCGCCGCACCAATGGCGCGGCCGCCCCATCCATCGGTGTTTTCTGGTTCCAGAATAACCTCCAGCGCATCCGGCACGACGGCGTATTTGGTCTGCAAGTGATCAAACACAGCCAGCACAAATTCGGCATATTCGGCCGGGTTTTCCGCCAGATTGAGGCTGGTCTTTCCATCGGTCCAAGCAAAATCGACAAAGGTCAGCGTGACATACAGGCGCTCACCCTGGGCCGCCAAAGCGTCGCGCAATGGGACAAGAACCAAACTGACGTTTTGGTCAATCACATCAAATTGCATGCCCGCAGGGTCCAGAACCATGGGATCGTTGTTGTCGTTAACCACCTCATAGGAATGGGTTTTCATCTCTTCATAGGTGAGCTCGCCACTGCGAAAGCGTTGCCAATTGTCGATAGGGTTTTCGATACCCGACGGCACCTGAAGCCGCAGATTGTTGATACCAACCTCGCGCACCAGCGCTTCGGCCAAGGGTGTGCTGACGGCCTCCCAGCTGGGGTCATAGCGGTTGGCCTTTTTGTCGGTCTGCCAAACGCGGTCCGACACCTCCCACCCGCGCAGGGTTTGAAATCGCATGGTTTGGTCAATTGTGACGGTGGCCACAGACGGATTGCCGAAAATAGGCAGCGCCAACAAAATGGCAACACCCGCAATCGCGGCGATTCCTGCCATACTTATGGCCTTGTTTCGGTGCATGAATTATCCAACTTTCGCGGCGTGAACACAGCCTACAACCTGAAGTGGCGCACCAAGTTTGGTCGTCCGCAACGGGCAGCAGCTTTCAAAGTGCGAAAATACGTATTGGGGGCGAGATGGCAACTTATTTGATCACCGGCGGTGCCGGGTTTATCGGCTCGCATTTGAGCGAAGAGCAAATTGCGCGGGGAAACCGTCTGCGCGTGTTTGACAACATGTCAACCGGACAGCGCGAAAACCTGATGCCGGGTGTCGAATTTGTGCACGGCGACATCACCGATGCCGCAGCGGTCGCACGCGCATTGGACGGTGTTGACGGGGTGTTTCATCTGGCCGGCGTGTCGTCGGTGCTGGCCTATACCACCGATTGGGCAGCGTCAGGTCGGGTGAACGCCTTTGGCAGCTTTACCGTGTTTGAGGCGGCAGCCCGCGCCAAACTGCCCATTGTCTATGCAAGCTCTGCCGCGATTTACGGAAACCCCGTGCAGTTGCCCCTGACCGAACAGGCCGTGCCGCGCCCGATCTCGGGTTACGGCGCGGACAAATACGGCAATGAGTTGCACGCCGCCGCCATGGCCGACAGCTTGGGTCTGTCCGCCGTGGGCTTACGGTTTTTCAACGTCTACGGTCCGCGCCAATTGCCAAATTCGGCCTATTCCGGGGTCATCACGGTTTTCTTGAACCGTTGGCGCGACGGCCTGCCATTAACTGTGTTCGGCGATGGCAGTCAGACCCGCGATTTCATTTATGTCAAAGACGCCGCCCGCGCCCTTTCTGCCGCGATGGATGCGGCAACCCGCAACCGTGCCACAGGCGGCAACGCGGTTTATAACGTCTGTTCGGGGCGCGCGACCTCTTTGCTGGATCTGATCTCTGCGCTGTCACGCGCAGTTGGTGCGTCAATGGACGTAACCTATGCGCCCGCCCGCAGTGGCGAAATCAAGGCGTCGCTGGGTGCGCCAAGCGCCGCAACGCGTGATTTGGGCTTTAGCTCACAAACCGATTTGGTGACCGGGCTTGCCCAAACCATTGCCAGCCAAACAATTTCAAACAACAAGGGCGAAACGCCCGCGAGCATCCGGCAGGAGATCAGACAATGACCACATCCACCAAAACTGCACCAAATATCGCTGAAGCCAATCTGCCCGA
>JAAFIJ010000178.1 GCA_013298675.1 Rhodobacterales bacterium
GCGGTCCACATGTTCGTGCAGACTGCACAGATCACCTGACAGAACATCCGGCAACATGGGCACAACGCGGTCAGGAAAATAACTGGAATTGCCGCGACGGCGCGCCTCACGATCAAGGGCAGATCCGGGGCGCACGTAATAGGACACATCGGCGATCGCGACCCAGACGACAAACCCGCCAGGGTTGCCCTTTTCGGTATCGTGTTCCGCATAAACCGCATCATCTCTGTCGCGGGCATCAATCGGGTCGATGGTGACCAAAGGGATGTCGCGCAAATCCTCGCGACCCTTCAGGGGGGCGGGCTTGGCGCTGTCAGCTTCGGCAATCACCGCATCGGGGAATTGGTCGGGGATGCCATGCTGATGGATGGCAATCAGGGATACCGCCTTGGCCCCGCTAGGATCGCCCAAACGGGCAGTGATGCGCGCCTGCGGCAGGCCGATATTTCGGCGGTTGCCGATCGCTTCGGCTTCGACCAGCTCTCCATCTTTGGCACCCATCACGTGGTCAAGGGCGACGCGCCACTCTTTGTCTTGGCCCTTGTCGATGGGCATAATGCGCCCACCTTCTGACCCCGCACGAAAGACGCCCAGAACCTTTAGCGCGTTGGTGCCAAGTTTGCGGATCAAGCGCCCGTGATAGGGGGCGTCGCCGTCCAGAACGGGGGTCAGTCGCGCCAGAATGCGCTCCCCAGCCGCCAGGGCCGGATCGCCCTTTTCCGGGATCATCAAAATGCGCGCGGCGTCGTCGGACCCGTCTTCCAGCGGTCGCGCAAAGATATCGCCGCTGCTGTCAGGGCCCAGAACCATCAACACCGAAACCGGCGGCAATGCGGCTTGCGTGCGGAACTTGCGCGCAGTCTTTTCGACCACACCTTCGCCTTCCATCTCTCGCAGCATCCGCTTGAGATCAATTTTTGCATCGCCCTTGATACCAAAGGCCTTGGCAATGTCGCGTTTCGCCGCGCTGCCGGGATTTTGTGCGATCCATTCCTGAATCTGCGTTTTTGTCGGAAGTGTTTTCATAACCCGGCCCTAGCACACCGCGCTTCATTGATAAACAGCTACAAATCCCTATAATCTGTCCAAGCTTTGAGGATGGATGATGAAACCTGTTGAGATTTATACAACCCAAACCTGCCCTTACTGCACTGCCGCCAAGGCACTGCTCAAGAAAAAGGGTGTGAGCTATAAGGAAATCGATGTCGGCGCCAATCCGGGCCTGCGGGTTGCGATGACCGAACGTGCGGGCGGGCGCAGATCGGTGCCGCAGATTTTCATTGGCGGCAAACATGTCGGCGGTTGCGATGATTTGCACGCGTTAGAGGATGCGGGCAAACTATCGCCCATGTTGGCCTGATGCGCACGGCGCTGATCCAACTGAATGTGACCGATGATCCGGTGGCCAATTTGCCGGTGACGCTTGGTCATGTCCGCAGCGCCGTCAAAGGTGGCGCTGGGTTTGTGATTACGCCCGAATGCACCAACGCGCTGTCGTCGAACCGCGAGCATCAAGGCCGCGTGTTACACCATGAGGCGGATTGCCCAACGCTCGCCGCCCTGCGTGATGAGGCGGCAAAGGCTGGCATCTGGTTGATGATCGGCTCGCTTGGGGTTTTGACCAACGATCCGGATGGGCGCTTTGCCAACCGGTCATTCCTGGTCAACCCCACGGGTGAGATCTCCGCGCGTTATGACAAGATCCACATGTTTGACGTGAATGTCTCTGAGACAGAGGTTTACCGCGAAAGTGCGGGCTACCGTCCCGGTACCCAAGCGGTTGTGGCCGAAACCCCTTTTGCCAAGATCGGGATGACGGTTTGCTATGATCTGCGCTTTGCGCATCTTTATCGCAGACTTGCCCAAGGTGGCGCAGAGATCATCACGGCTCCAGCTGCATTCAACCACATCACCGGCCCCGCGCATTGGGAAACCTTGCTGCGCGCGCGGGCCATCGAAACTGGGTGCTTTATCCTTGCTCCTGCCCAAACCGGGTTCCACCCCGAGATCATGGGCAAGGGTCGGCGGACGCACGGCCACTCGCTCGCCGTCGCCCCGTGGGGAGAGGTGCTAGAGGATGCTGGCCGTTTGCCCGGCGTCACCTTTGTGGACATTGATATCACCGAGGTGCAGCGCGCCCGCGCGCGCGTCCCGTCCATCAATCACGATCGGGGCTTTGACGGCCCATGACAGAGCGCACCGATGATCTGGCAATCTCGCTGTTCGGAGAGTTGTTTATGGCCGATCAAATGGCCCGCAACCGTATTTCCAAAGCTTTGCCCAAGGGGATGGAGTTGTCGCATTTTTCCGTCCTGAACCATCTGGCGGGATTGAACGACGAACGCACACCCGCGCAACTGGCCAAGGCGTTTCACGTGACCCGTGGGGCGATGACCAATACGTTGACCAAGCTTGTCTGGGCAGGGCACATTCACATTCGCCCCGACTGGGACGACGCCCGTCAAAAGTTCGTCGCAATTTCGCCGTCAGGCAGATCGGCGCGAGATGCGGCTGTGGCCTCCGTGGCACCGCTGATCGCCGATGTCGTCAAGGCGCTGGGTGCCGACAAGGTTCGCTCTGTACTGCCTGTATTGCGTGAAATTCGTACTCATATGGAAGGCGAAGTGTAGCGGCTTGCGCTGGAACAGAAATGAACCCATCGTGACGCCATGCAATTGATCCCGATCCCACCCCGTATTCGTGCTGCCATCTGGCGCTTTTACGGGCGGACCGAACAGGCAGAGCTGGACCTGATCGCGGCAGGCGTGGCGTTTTACGGGTTTCTGGCGATTTTTCCTGCCGCCGCTGCCATTATTGCCATCTGGGGATTTGTCTCGAACCCTGATGTCATTCGATCAGAACTGTTGGTGATGCAGGATTTTCTGCCCCCCGCATCCTATGAATTGATCTCGGGTCAGGTCGAACAGCTTTTGGCCCTGAACACATCAAAACTTGGGTGGACGACGCTTATTTCGACCCTGTTTGCGCTTTGGTCGGCTAGGGCAGGGGCCGCGGCGCTGATCCGCGGATTGAACGCCATTCACGCCTTGCCAAATCGCAGCGGCCATTGGCATCAATTGCGCGCCATGTCCTTGACCTTGTCGATGATCGCGCTGGCGCTGGCGTCGATGACCATGGGCGTTATCTTGCCGTTGATGATTTCCCATATCCCAGAACGGTTTTTCACGGTGCCAATGCTGCAAAACACCAACGCGCTGCTGTCGTTTGCGATGCTGATTGTGGCCATTGGCATCGCCTACCGGTTTGGCCCAAACTACCGTGGCGCGCGACCACCGTTCTTTTCTTGGGGCCTGCTTGTGGCTGTGCTGCTATGGATGGCCGCCGCGCAAGGGTTCTTGCTTTATCTGGCGAATTTTCCGTCTTACAATCGGGTTTATGGGTCTATCGGCGCCGTAGCCGCGCTGTTGATGTGGCTTTACGTCAGCGCCTATGCTGTCTTGCTGGGCGCTGCGGTTGATGCCGAACTGCGACGCCAGCCCATTCAGTAGTCCTTTTCCAAGAACACCCCAACACCCGACTCTCCATCAGAGCCCGTACGGGCGCGCAGCTTGATATCGTTGGAAATATCGAGGTTCAGGTTGATCTGGCTTTTGCCCACCTGATCGACCGTCACCTCGCTATACACCTTTTCCGTCAGATACTTGCCAGCGGTAAGTGAGGCCGTCCCGTCAGCATCTGTTTTCACATCCAGATTGTCCAAACCAAACCCACGGCGCAATCGCCCGACAATGCCTTCGCCACCCCGACCCGCCAGCGTTGCCACCGCATTAGCCATCTGAAGCGCCTGAAGCGGTGATAGCGTTTGCAGGTTTTGGCCAAATAGCAACTGCGCCAGAACCTCTTCTTCCGGCAACTCTGGCGATGAGGTAAAGGCGACAACCGGGTTGGTCGCGGGGCCTTCGATCACGATGCCGACCACGGCTGTATCGGTTTGGGTATCGGCGACGATACGGACAAAGGGAACCAACTCTCCTTGCATTTGCAAAACAGCTTCGGTCAGGTCAAGCCGCTTGCCCAACAGGTTCAACCGCCCTCGGAACAGGGTGAACGATCCCGACGGCGACACGTTGGTCGTCGTCCCCAATAGCCGCAACTCGCCGCCAAGTTCGGCGTCAAGCCCGCGTCCGCGGATGAACAATCGTTTTGGTGCCGAAACGACAATATCAAGCCCATAGCCTTGGCCCCGTCCGCTGTTGGACGCAGCCCCTTCGCTGTTCTGCTGATCGGCGCGTGCCCGCGTCTCGCGCACGGGGGAAGGCTCATTTTTGTGCTTCAAGCCGGGCAGGCCACCGTCGCTGCCAAACCCTGTGGACGGCACCCGCAATTCAGTATCGCTCAGCGCAATCCGACCAGCGATTTGCGCGCCGCCGGTGATCGGCCCGCGCAGGGACAACTCTCCCGTCAGGGTCGACTGATAAAGATTGGGGTCGCGCAAAGTAACGCTCTTTATTTTTATCCCGATGTCCGAAAAATAGGGCGCGCTCAAGCCAACTGTGCCGCCCGCCTCTATTGCGCCGCCCGATGTGACGTTTGATGTCAGACGCACATCCGCCAGACTGCCGCGCAAAGTGGCAGTGCCTGCAATGTCTTTCAAGGCAAAGCCAAGGTTCGGATCGGCCAATCGGCCGCCAGAAATGCGCGCGTTGCCGGTCAAGTTTTTCAACGCAATTGGGCCGACCAAGCGCAGATCAAACGCGGTCGCGCCAGACAGGCTGCGCGGCGAGATGAATGCATTGGCAAGTGCCGCTTGGGCGCGCCCGTTCAGGGTCAAATTCGCCTGACCAGTTTCCAGCGAAATCACACCCTTTGCGGCAGCATCAATCCCGCCCGGACCGGCCGCGTTCACGTCAAGAGCCAAGCTGTCTGCTTGCCTGATCGCACGCCCCGAAACTGTCAGACTGCCGGGAAACTCTGGCAACAGAACCGCAAGGTTCGCCAAGCGCGCCTTTAGGTCAAAGCTTTGACCCGCCGCGCTTGGCGAGCCCAACGCTGTGGCCTGAACCTGTGGGTTATCAATGCGCGCGGACCGCATCACGACTGCGCCGTCCTGAAGATCAAAGATCAGATCAAGCACGCTGTTGCCGCGCAACAAAGTGTCAGCCACTTTTTGACCCACAGCGAGGCTTGTCGCCTGCGCTTTGACGGTCATTTCGCCCGTTGAAAGCGTGCCTGACAGCCGTGCAGAGCCTTTTGCAGACCCTTTGTAGCCCGCCCCGAGGACCGAAAGATCGGTGGCGTCAAAGGTCGCGTCGACCTCGCTGCCGTCAGTGGCGATGCGCCCCTTTGCATCCGCGGAAAACGCCGTTCCCCGCAGGCTGAACGACCGCAATTCTGTGCCCGCTGTCGTCCGTGCCACAGAGGTCACAAGGGTTGTCTCTCCCTTTAGTGCGCGGTCAATCTGGTCCACACCCAGACCCAGATCGCGGCTCGACACGTTCGCCACAACATCAAACGCCCCGGTCAGGGCCGCAACCTTGCCCGTCGTGGTGATCGTGGCCGCCCCCGACAAGGGCCTGCCGGCAAGACCGCTTAGCCGCGCAAGATCATCAAACGTCGCCGTGATATCGCCAGAGGCTTGAAGCGCTGTATCAAGACCCTCAACCGCGCCCTGTCCTATCAGTTGAAAATCAGCGCCCTGCAACGCCAGATTGGAAATCGACAAGCCTTGATCGCCCTGACGCCAGTTCAGATCGAACGCGCCTTTGATCTGGTCACCCAACGCTTGTGCAAGGGCGGGGTCTGTCGGCGCAAGGCCCGTGGCATCAACGCCAACCGAGGCGTCAAAGCTGTTGTCGCGCCCAATGCGACCCGTCCCACGAAGCGCCAATGTTTTCGCGCGGAAATCGGCGCGGTCAAAGTCGGTGATCTGAAAATCGGCGGTCCACCCGGCATTTTCGCGACCGTCATA
>JAAFIJ010000179.1 GCA_013298675.1 Rhodobacterales bacterium
GTTTTGACCCCGACCAACATTCACGCGTTGCTGGAATTTGTGAATGGCGCGACCATCAACCTTGCCACGTCATGGGATGTCTATTCGCACCGTCGCGGGCATATGGAACTGTACGGCACGGAAGGGTCAATCTATCTGCCCGATCCAAACTTCTTTGGTGGTGAGATCGAGATTGCGGGCCGCGACGGCAAGATTTCCGCGGTTGCCCCTTGGGCGCATCCGTTTGGCGTGTCGAACCAAACCGACCATGAAAACAACCCGCGCGCCAACTATCGCACGGCGGGTCTGGCCGATATGGTGCAGGGTCTGATCCATGGCCGCGATGCCCGCTGCGCCATAGACCGCGCATTGCACGGGGTAGAGGTGATGACCGCCGCGCTGAAATCAGGTGAGACCGGGCAGTTCATCACCATGGAAAGCACTTGTACACGTGCCGCAGCCCTAGGTCCGGATGAGGCAAGGGCGCTTTTGGTCTGATCAAATGCGACTTTGAACAAGATCTATGGCGGCGCACCAATGTGGAAGCGCCGCCATTTTCTATTGCGAGCATCCACCGTCAATTGATATCTACTTTCGCATCAAAATGGCCATGACTGGTTTTGTCCCAATAAAAGGGCTTGGTCAGCAGTTCATAAAGCCCCTTATAAGCCGATATTGTCGCGAGCGGATGGTACATGATCAGTGTCGGGACCCACCACCAAGACAGGCGATGTTTGGTTTTTCGCAGCGCTGCGACCCCGATCACCAGCGCGATCGCTTCGGCCGTAAAGAAGCTGCCCATCATCGCCAAGAATGCCCAGTGCGGGATGAAACTTGCAACCGGGTGGTGCAAACCAAAGGGTAGCACCCAAAACGACCATAACAGCGGAGCCATCAATTGCTGTAAAATTGATCCCAAAAGCAGGATTTGAAAGCCTAGAAACTGCTTTGGTCCAAGTTCGCGCCATAGCTTTACGGGTGCACGCATGTGTGTGGCCCAGGTCATCATAAAGCCCTTGATCCAGCGCGAGCGTTGTTTGACCCATGGCCAGGTTCTACAATTCGCCTCTTCTTCGGTGACCGTGTCGATCAACTCCGTCCGGTAACCGCAGCGCGCCAGTCGCATGCCCAAGTCTGCGTCTTCAGTGACGTTGTACGCATCCCACTTCCCCAGCTTTTCCAACGCCTCACGGCGAAAAAATAGTGTGGTTCCCCCGAGTGGCACGGCAAAGCCCAATCGTTCAATGCCGGGCAGAAAAATTCGAAACCACGTGGCATATTCGATGGTGAAACACCGTGAAAGCCAGTTCGTTTCGGGATTGTAGAAATCCAGAACCCCTTGAAGACAAGCTACTTTTTCAGTGCTTTCATGAAATCGTTGGACGACTTTGCGAATTTGCGAGGGGTCTGGCGCGTCCTCTGCGTCGTAGACGCCAATGATGCTGCCACGGCATTGATCCAGAGCGTAATTCAGTGCGCGAGGTTTGGTTTTGACCGCCCCTTTTGGCACGACCACCACGCGCATCCAGGTTGGCAAACAGCTGTGGCGCAGTGCAGTCCGGGTTAGCTCATCTTCGGCCTCGACAACCAAGATGATATCCAAAAGGTCACGTGGGTAGTCGAGCCGCGACAACCGACGCACCAACCGGGGGGCAATGCCGCTTTCTTTGTACATTGCCACCATGACAGACACCACCGGCTGCGAAAATACCTGAACATTTGACGCGACTGTGGGCCTTGGTCGCATCAAAACCGCGACACCGCTTGCCAGTTTCAGCCCGGTGAAGGCGAGCATGGCCGTCAAGGCAATGAGGGTTAGAATGGTCAATGTTGCCGTTGCATCAAAGGCAAGTGCAAGGCTCAGCAAGACCAAAAGCCCTGCCAGCGACTGTCGAACCTGCTTTGGAGAAAAGGTCCGGCAACTCAGATCAACTGCCACGCTGGTTTCTGCATCCTCGGCCAATTGCGCGCCGCGAAGCCGCAACAGGGCTGCCTCGATATCCCGGTAAGGTGCGACCGCCATGCGCAAAGGCCCAAACAGCCCGGTCAGCCCCGCGCGCTGACTTAGAAAGGTTTGCACATCGGCGACAACGATCACTGTTTCCTCACCGCATGATCGCCACGGCAATATCCCGTCGCGCAAACAGGTTTTGACGCCCAACATGTCCACCAGCCGCATGTCAATGTTTTCTAGCAGGTCCTCAACGTTCTTGACGTCCCAATGCTTGGCCGTCGCCGCGCTGATCTTGGTATCCCGAGTGGCGTGACCGGACAGCACCGCCTCACTGATAGAGGTGCGTTTGCGTTCGAACTGGCGCAATGCCACGATCATTTCCTGTGCGCTGACGACACCCTCTTGCATGAGGCTGTGCCCAAGGGTGCGTGGCCTCCTTGCTGTGGCATTTTTCGCAAGCATGCCTTGGGTGGTCAGGGCAGCGTGGTCAAAAACCCGGCCCGCGGATTTTGTCCGTACCTGCGGTGACGTGTTGAAGATTTGGCCATTTTTCATCGCAGGCCCCCAAGGCTGAGGTCCTTGCTAGGCATGCAAAGTTAAAGAAGTTTAAAGAAACCTTTAATTCAATTCGAATTATTTGCCCTACGGGCCTGCATTGCTGCCGCAAAACGTTCGAACAGATAGAAGCTGTCTTGCGGACCGGGGCTTGCTTCGGGGTGGTGCTGTACCGAGAAAATCGGTTTGCCTTCCACCGCAATGCCGCAGTTTGATCCGTCAAACAACGACACATGGGTCTCAATCACGCCTTTGGGCAGGGTCTGGCTGTCCACAGTAAAGCCGTGGTTCATTGACGTGATTTCAACCTTTCCGGTGGTGACGTCTTTGACCGGGTGGTTCGCGCCGTGGTGGCCGTGGTTCATCTTGACCGTGCGCGCACCAAGGGCGAGCGCCAGCATCTGATGGCCAAGGCAAATGCCGAACACCGGCAGCTCGGACGCCAGAACGCCCTGGATCATTGGCACGGCATAGCTGCCGGTTGCCGCAGGATCGCCAGGACCATTGGACAAGAACACGCCTTCGGGATTCAATGCCAAAACGTCAGCAGCAGTCGCGGTGGCAGGCAAAACGGTCACTTCGCAGCCAACCGAGGCGAGGCAGCGCAGAATGTTGCGCTTGGCGCCGTAATCAATGGCCACCACACGCAGGCCCGCACCTTCGCGCCGTGTATACCCATCAGGCCAAGCCCAACGCATTTCATCCCAGCGGTAGGACTGCGTGCAGCTGACACCTTTTGCAAGGTCGAGGCCCACAAGGCCCTTCCATGCGCGCGCCTTTGCAACCAAAGCACCAATATCGAAAACGCCGTCAGGATTGTGCGAAATCGTCACATGCGGCGATCCTTGCTGGCGAATGGCGCGCGTCAGGCGGCGGGTATCTACGCCACCAATGCCGATGCGGCCCTTGGCAGCCAGCCAATGGGTCAGATCGTCCTTGGCGCGCCAATTCGACGGCTCTGTAGGATCCCATTTGACAACCATGCCCGCAGCAACCGGGTCAGCGGTTTCGTCATCTTCGGGCGTGGTGCCAACGATGCCGATATGTGGGAAAGTAAAGGTTACGACTTGGCCCGCATAGGACGGGTCGGTCATGATTTCCTGGTAGCCCGTCATTGCGGTGTTGAACACCAATTCGGCCACAGTCTCGCCCGTGGCCCCAAATCCATGGCCAAAAAACACGCTGCCATCGGCCAGTGCAAGGCACGCCGTAGGCTTGGGTTGGGTTTCGGAATGAGTGGGCATGGCAGCGACTCCCGTCTGGGCAAACTTGGCGGAAACTAAGGGCGTAAGGCCGCGGGGTCAAGCCATAGAGCAAAATGGTTTATATATGAATTTCAATGGCTTGCAAAATAATGGCAGAGTTGCGTCATGGGGCGGTTCACAGTATTGTGCCGTTTGTGAATTACCACGAGGACAAAGTTGATGGCAATCCGGGATCGGCTGCAAGACGCGGCGAAAGAGGCAATGAAAGCACGGGCGGCAGAGCGGCTGTCGACGCTGCGTTTGATCAATGCTGCGATCAAGGATCGTGACATCGCCAACCGGGGTGACGGCGGCGAAGGCACAATTTCTGACACAGACATTCTGACTGTCTTGGGCAAGATGGTCAAACAACGTCAAGACGCGGCCAAGGTCTATGAGCAGGGCGGTCGGCCGGAACTGGCAGCAAAAGAACTGGCCGAGGTTACGGTGATCGAAGAGTTTTTGCCGCGTCAGTTGGACTCCGCCGAGGTAGCAGCCGCGGTCGTTGCCGCCATCGACGAGGTGGGGGCAACCAGCATAAAAGACATGGGCCGTGTTATGGGCGTACTAAAAGCGGCCCATACCGGGCAAATGGATTTTGGGGCCGTTGGCGCATTGATTAAAGCTCGGCTCAACTAACATTTACGGCTTGCCCCTGTTTGTTTTGGGTCCGCCATTGGTTGCTTGCGACCAATGGCCCGCTTCCTAGGCGCAGTCTTCAGTCGCAACTTTGCGTCGATCATAAGCCTCTCCCGGGTCATTTATCTAACGATTGTTCGGTCCCATTCTCATAGTCCCCTAAGACCATGGAGGCAGTCTTGTTCAAAGTTGAGGTCGACAGTGTCGAGGCATATCTGGCATTTGATCCTGCTCGGCGCGGCGATCTAGAGTCTGTTGATAAACTGATCAGGGCCTCAGGGTTCATGCGCTATTTCCACTCTGGTACGCCCAAGGGTCAAAGGGGGATGCGGTTCAAAATGATCGGCTATGGTCGGTCTGTCTCCCGTAACGGTGTAGAATGGCCGATTATTGGCGTCGCACTCCAGAAAAATTACATCAGCATTTATCTTGCCGGAGAAGACATTGTCGCAACCCTTCGCGCCTACAAAGGTCTCTTGGGTGAAACGAGGATGGGGGCTGGAAACTTCAGTTTCGTGCGCTTCGCGCAATTGTCGCGGGAACCGCTTGAGGCATTGATGGCAGATGTTGCCAGCCAAATCGCCTAGTCTAGTTCGTCCAAAACAAAAGACCCCAAGGTTTCCCTCGGGGCCTTTGATTTTGTTTCACCCTTAGTGGGCGTGGACTTTGTCCCAGTCAGACTGCTTTGGCAGCTGCTCAAAGGTATGCTCTGGCGGTGGGCAGGACAGGGTCCATTCCAGCGTATCTGCGTACTCGTTCCAATAGTTGTTCTCGGTGACCTTGCGGCCCCATTTCAACGAATAGAAAATTACGCAAATGAAGAACACGAACGAACCAAACGAGATGAACGCACCGACAGACGAGAACCAGTTCCAGTAGGCAAACGCCTCTGGATAGTCGATGTAGCGGCGCGGCATGCCCTGACGGCCCAAGAAGTGCTGTGGGAAGAACGTCAGGTTGGAACCGATGAACATGGTCCAGAAGTGAACCACACCCGCCCATTCAGGGTAGTGACGGCCAGACATTTTGCCGAACCAGAAGTAGATGCCAGCAAAGATACCAAAGACGGCACCAAGGCTCATTACATAGTGGAAGTGAGCAACCACGAAGTAGGTGTCGTGATAGGCGCGGTCAATCGGTGCTTGGCTAAGTGTGATGCCGGTCACACCGCCAACGGTGAACAGGAACAAAAAGCCAAACGCCCAAAGCATCGGGGTTTTGAACTCAATCGAGCCGCCCCACATCGTGGCAATCCACGAGAACACCTTGATGCCGGTTGGCACCGCGATGACCATCGTAGCAAGCATGAAGTAGGATTGCTGAGTCAGCGACATGCCAACCGTGTACATGTGGTGCGCCCACACGACAAAGCCCAACACGCCAATAGCCACCATCGCATAGACCATCGGAAGGTAACCAAAGATTGGCTTTTTCGAGAAGGTTGCGATGACTTGGCTGATGATACCAAAGGCTGGGATG
>JAAFIJ010000018.1 GCA_013298675.1 Rhodobacterales bacterium
AAAATTGCCGCCTCGGCCGGGGTGGCGGGGCCCTTGGCGGCCATTTGGGTGTTTTCCCAGATCGAATTGATCCGGGCATAAAGGCCGTAAAACAGCGTCTCGTTCGACCATTCAAAGTTGAACATTATGCCGATGGCTTGGCGTACCTTCGGATCCTGAAAGGTTTCACGGCGCAGGTTGAACAAGAACCCTTGCCCCGATGCGATGCTGCCATTGGGCAATTCCGCCTTGACGACCGATCCATTTACAAGATTTGGAAAGTCATACCCCGTCGCCCATTGTTTGGACGAGGTTTCGTTGCGGAACGTATAGACACCAGCCTTAAACGCCTCAAATGCGGCGGTTGGATCGGCAAAGTATTCGACACGAATACGGTCAAAGTTATTGGTCCCGATGTTCAACGGGTGGTTCGCGCCCCAATAATCGGGGTTACGCTTGTAGATCAGCTGCTGTCCCGTGTTCATGCTTTCCAGAACATAAGGACCTGTTCCCAAGAACGGCTCCAGCCCGGCTTCCTCTAGATCGCGCTTGTTGCCCTCGTAATTGGCCTTTGAGATGATCGACAATCCACCAACAGTCGCGGGCATGTCGCGAAAGGCGCTTCCGGGCGTAAAGGTGAATTTTACTTGATAAGGGCCCAATGCCTCGGCGCTTTGGACCTTTTCGTTAAAGACGGCGCGGAATTCGGCAATGCCCTTTTCGCGGAACAGATTGTAGCTGAAGATCACATCTTCGGCCGTCATGGGTGACCCGTCAGAGAATTTGACGTCCTGACGCAGATTGAAAATCACCCAAGAGCGATCTTCGGGATACTCCATCGTTTCGCACATCAAACAATAGGCCGCGCCAATTTCATCGGCGGTGCCGCCAAGGATGTTTTCGTAAAAGCCCGACGCCAAGGCGCCTGAAACGCCTTTGACCGAATAAGGGTTCATCGAATCAAACGTGCCAAAGGCAGACATGGCAATTTCGCCGCCCTTTGGCGCATCGACGTTCACATAATCCAGATGCTTGAAATCGGCAGGATACTTCAGCGCGCCAAAGGTCGATATGCCATGTGAGACGATGATGTCGTCACCTGCTTTGGCTGTCGCAGTCAGGGCCATCAGGCACAAAGCGGCAAGGCCAAGGGCGGACGGGGCGCGGGCATGTGTCATGATCGTCTCTCCGGATTGCTATGCTACGCTTTGGTGCAAGGCCGATTGGGCAATTTTGTCATCACCTGAATCATTTATGCTATTTTTCAACTTGTCCACCTCACAAGTTGATGAGCAACGAAAAAGGCCGCCCTTGGTGAGCGGCCTTTTTCGCATGCGTCCCAGTTTTGATCAGTTCAGCGTTGCCAGATACGCAATCACGTTGGCGCGATCTTCCGGCTTGCCAAGACCTGCAAAAGACATTTTCGTCCCGGGCATGTACTTCTTTGGGTTCTCAAGGAAGCCGTTCAAGTTTTCAGGCGACCAAACAGCTGTATTCAAAGCAAGGATTGCCTCAGAATAGCCAAATCCCGCGACAGCACCCTTGTTACGGTTGACCACGCCGTTCAGGTGCGGACCGGTGCCATCGGTACCATCGATCTTGTGGCAGGCCTTGCACTTGCCAAACACTTTTTCGCCAGCGGCGGCGTCTGCAACGGCATAGACGTCCGCGAAAGCTGGGCCTTCTTCGGCAGTTTCGCTGGTCTCAGCGACCCCGGTGTCGATCGTATAGGCTTGTGCGACTTCTTCGCCTTCGCCATGACCTTCAGCTGCGCCCGTGTGATACAACGAGTCTGCGGCCCATGTTCCAAAAAGAAAGATCAACAGCGAACCGCAAACCGATGCGGTTACTTTGGTCAAGGTCATCGTGTCGAACATGCAGCACCTTCCTTTGGGCTTGTTTGAGCGGTATCTACCCGCTTCCCCCATACAGTTTCAAGGTGTACTAGCGCGACCAATTGCCCCTATTGTGGGTTTTTACCTAGGAGTTTGCTAAAATGTCTGGTCGCATCGCATTTCAGGGCGAATTAGGTGCCTATTCGCATCAAGCCTGCCGTGAGTCGCGCCCCGATATGGAGGCGGTTCCTTGCGCCACTTTTGAAGAGGTGATCGAGAGGACGCGGTCGGGTGACGTTGATCTGGGCATGCTCGCGGTCGAAAACTCCACCTATGGGCGGGTCGCTGATGTGCACCGGTTGCTGCCGCAAAGTGGGCTGCATATCATCGACGAGGCCTTTGTGCGGGTTCATATCAACCTGCTTGCGGTCAAGGGCACGGCCTTGGCCGATGTCAGGCGCGTGCGGTGTATGTCCATCCTTTTGGGCCAATGCGGCACGTTCCTGAAAGACAACAATCTGGCCACACTGAACTGGACTGACAATGCCGCTGCGGCACGCGCCGTGGCAGAGCTGGCCGATCCAGCCGAGGGCGCACTCGCCAGCGAGCTTGCAGGAGAGATTTACGGTTTGGATGTTCTGGCGCGCCAAATCGAAGATCAATCGAACAACACGACACGCTTTCTGGTCATGTCACGCGCGCCAGATTTGTCGCGCAGGGCCGATCATATGATGACCACCTTCATCTTTCGTGTGCGCAACATTCCGGCGGCGCTGTACAAAGCGATGGGCGGGTTTGCGACAAACAGCGTCAACATGACCAAACTCGAAAGCTATATGGTCAGCGGCAGTTTCACCGCGACAGAATTTTATGCGGATATCGAAGGCCACCCCGACGACGCCAATGTGAAACTCGCGATGGATGAGTTGGCGTATTTCACCAGCCAGTTTGAAGTCTTGGGCGTCTATCCCGCAGATCGCAAACGCGGCTGAACTAATTCCACCTTATCGGGTTGCTTGCCCGGCATTCGCGCGAACTTTGATTTCCGATGCAAAGATCGCGACACGTTGGTCAAACTTTTTGTCCACACGGGCCCTAGCCAGACGCAGCGATTGTAAAAACAGTCGCGCGCCTAGTGTGACAGGTTTGATTTCAGCCGTGGCCAGAATGCGGGTACGTTTGGCGGACATTTCGACCAACTCTATCTGGATGTCCCCGGTCACGACCCGTGCTTGGGCTGCGAATTTGATTTGGGTCGGTGCAGTCACTTTGGTTACATTCAGGTCCAACTCACGGGTTTTGCCGCGAAAGGCAAAGCGGGCAAACCAAGCCATGCCGGGCCCAAGTTTTGTCAGGCTGTCGGTTCTGCCGACCTCTGCGCCCCGGCGCAGGGCCGCGCGTTCCCAATGGTCAAAATCTGTCAGGGCCTTAAACACAAGGGCAATGGGCGCATCTATATCTTGTTTGCTGGTCAGTCGCATGCCCCGGCCCTATATTTTGACCATTCGGCAAGGCTTGCGCGCTGCGATGGTTCGTTGATTGATTAATATGAATCTGACCTTAATCGAGGCGATCCGCAAGCCAGTTGGTCATAAGGAAATGCGCAATCGACCCCTTACGCGACCCTTTTATCTGGGGGTGTTGACCGGCGAACACGGCGACCAGCTCTTCGCGCGTGATCCAAAGGGCGTCTTCCAGTTCCGCCGGGTCGACGGTGATGGTCTCGGAGGTTGCTTCAGCAAGGCAACCGATCATCAAAGAGTTTGGAAACGGCCAAGGCTGGTTGGCCAGATAGCGCACTGTGCTGGTGCTGATCCCGGTTTCCTCAAACACCTCGCGTCTAACGGCTGCCTCTATGGTTTCGCCCGGTTCTATGAAACCGGCAAGCAGCGAATACATCCCTTGTGGCCAAGGTGGTGAGCGGCCCAACAGCAGCCGATTGCCGTTGGTGACCAGCATGATAACCACTGGGTCCGTGCGCGGAAAGTGGCGAGTTTCGCAAGTTGAACAACGCCGTTGCCAACCGGCTTCGTGCATGTGCGACTTTTGACCGCAAGCGGAACAGTACCGGTGGCTGTGATGCCATTGCAGAACTGCCTTGGCCGTAGCTGCCAGTTCGGCGTCCCGAGCCGAAAGGTCGGCCATGACAGATCTAAGATCTTGAAAGGAGAAGTCTGGCGGCAGATCGGGATGGCCCATCGTTGACGTATCAAGAAAGCTTTGGGTTTCGTCTTGGCTTTCAGAGCCGGGCGTCCAATCGGAAATGTCTTGTGCGAAGTAACCAACGTCATCCTGCAAGCCAAGAAAGATTGCGGGTTCTTTGGCGAAGGCCAATGCAGGGCAATCCGCGCCAACCCATGCCAAAGCGGCGGTTTGATCGACCAACACTTTACCGCGCCAAAGCAACAAAATTCGGCCCAAAGGCACAAGCGCGTCGATAAGTTCTGGGTTGGGCCGAATGTGTCCCGCGCGGTTTAGCGACGATCCCCCAAAGGTGACAAGTTCTGAATTTTGCAACGAGGGCCTCATATGACAAAAACAACCAGTTTCATTTTGATTCATATAGGGTTTTGGGGAAGTTCAAACATCAAAATCTTCACAATCTTAAGCTGAATTTATTGACATTTGTAACCACTTAGGCTTGTGTTGCGCCATCAGTTGCCAGGATAATTGGTTGTCTAGGTTTACAAGCAAATTGCCCTAATAGATGAAGTCTTTAAATGCGCGATATGCCATGCGGTGTTGGCCAAGCGGACACGGCTGCGATGGAAGCATCGCCGGTCCTTAATCTGCGGATTTTGGCGACATCAGATTTACACGCGCATGTCCTTGCATGGGATTATCACGTTGATCAAACACATCACGGGGTTGGGCTGGCCAGAACTGCATCGCTGATCAAACAGGCCCGCAAATGCGCGACAAATTCTTTGCTGTTTGACAACGGCGATTTTTTGAACGGCAGCCAATTGGGCGAACATGCGACGGGGCAATTGATCAAACCCGCGACAGTGCATCCGATGATCAAGGCGATGAACACACTTTGCTACGATGCCGCAAACCTAGGAAACCATGAATTCAGTCATGGTGTCGAATGGTTGACTCAATGTCTTCAGCGCGCCAATTTCCCTGTGATCAGCTCAAATCTCGATCTGCCCAGCGCAGCTTTCCCTAAAGACCTCATGCTTCAAAGGGACTTTAAAGACGAACATGGGATCAATCATCGCTTGCAGGTTGGTCTGATTGGGTTGCTGCCACCTCAAACTCTGGAATGGGAGGCCAAACATCTGGCAGGCCGTGCCAATGTTCGGGACATCTATCAGACCGCTACAGAGCGCGCGCAAACTTTGCGAACACGGGGCGCGGATATCGTCATTGCTCTGTGCCATTCTGGTTTGGGCAGTGACGAGGATGTATGTCTGGAAAACCAAGGCCAACGCGTGACCGCAATTCCAGAAATTGATGCGGTTATTATGGGTCACACACATGAAGTCTTTGCGAGTGGGCATTTCAACCAAGGCGCAAGCCGCCGCGCGCTATCTGTAATGCCCGGCTCATACGGCTCTCATTTGGGGGTCATTGATCTAAGTCTGCGAAAACTGCCGGATGAGTGGCAGGTTTTTGCCGGACACTCAGAAACACGCGCCGTGGCAGAACGCGGTTCCAAATCCGGTCAGCTTATCCCTTTAGTCATCGATGATCCCGTCGTTTCGTCAGAAGTGATGGCCGAACACCGCGAAATCATCGTCGCGAATGAGCGTGTTGTGGCGCAAAACTCTGTGCCTTTGAACAGTTTCTTTGCTTTGATTTCTGACACCGCGATGGGTCATTTATTGGCCAGTGCAAAGTCGCACTTTATAAGCGCCGCAGTCCGGGGCACACGGTTTGAAGGTCTGCCCATATTGTCCGCTGTTGCAAGCTTTCGCTGCGGTGGCAGGGGTGGCCCTGAAAATTATACCGACATTGCGGCGGGGCCCATAAGTGCGCGCAGCATTGCAGATATCTATACACATTCTAACACGATCGTCGGTTTGTGTGTGACCGGCGACGCCCTAAAGCGCTGGCTTGAACGATCTGCGGGGCTTTATCATCAGATCAAGCCCCAACAGAAAGATGTAGCGCTGATAGAAACCAAGTTTCCATCGTTCAATTATGATGTCATCCACGGGGTGTCGTATCAAATTGACCTGAATTCACCCGCCATGTTTGATTGGCAGGGCGGGCTGATTGACCCGCAGGCCAATCGGATTAAGTCACTGACATATCAAGGCGAAATCGTAAAACCACAGGACAAGTTCTTATTGGTCACCAACAGCTACCGATTGGCAACCATGGGCGCGCTGTTTGGTGCCAAAGGCGCGGAAGTGGTCCCAACGAGGCCGCAAACAGGTCAAGAAATCGTTGCAAACTATCTTCGCGACTGCGCGCATTTCAGGGCACGGAGGACGGGGTTTTGGGGCTTTGCGCCCATGCCCGGTACCACCGTGGTTTTTGAAACCTCGCCCAAAGCGATCCATCATTTACCAGAGTTTCAAGATTTGAGGCTAGAGACGCTGGAGCAAACCAGTTTGGGCTTTCAGCGCTTTCGTTTGCATCTTTGATCGGGTAACCCGGATGCAAAACACCAAGGCCAGAGGGCACGATGATAGACGCAATATTGTTTGATCTGGACGGAACCCTGATCGATACCGAAAAGCACGCGCTAAAGGCGGGGCTTGAGGCGTTTTCGAAAATGGGGCACCCCAGAAGCGTTGAATTCATGCATGCGTTGGTGGGCGTTGATCTGCCGACAGCCAGCGAAATCATAGCACAGGCTTTGCCCGGGCTGGATCAGGATCTGTTAAATGACCATTGGCGAAAGGGGTATCGAGCATCGTTGGACGATGGGCTTTTGGTCAAGCCAGACGTTCGAGAGCTGTTGACACTCAAGCTGCGGCCAATGGCGATTGTCACGTCCTCGGGGCGCGAAGAAGCCCATCACAAGTTGCGGTTGACGGGACTTGATAGCCACTTTGACCATATCATCACGCTGCAAGATGTAACCGCGCCAAAACCAGCGCCGGAACCGTATCTTTTGGCAGCACGGCTGCTTGGGGTCGCGCCAAGCCGGTGTCTGGTGTTTGAGGACAGCGAAACCGGCGCGCAGGCAGCACACCTAGCCGGGTGTATTGTGGTGCAGGTGCCCGATGTCGTGCCGAGTCAAGGCCGCTGGGCGCATCATCTGGCCACAAGCCTGATGCACGGTGCGCGTTTGGCGGGCATAGTTTAGCCGCCTTTGGTCTTGGGGTCGGCTTGACGTGCTGGTGGGCCGACCTAAAGGCCGCCGAGCACTGTTTCAAGCTTTTCAAGAAAAAACGTGACATGAGCGTGTTCAAATACCAAGGGCGGTCGGATCTTTAGAACATGCGACCGCGGTCCCGTGGCCGAGATCAACACGCGCGCCTCTCTTAGTCGGTTCACGATTCTGGCCGCGGTATGTGCATCCGCTGTAGATGCGTCACCCTGAATGATGTCTACCCCCAGAAATAAACCGGCAGAGCGGATTCCGCCAATGCAGTCAAAACGCTGTGCAAGGTCGTCGAGCCCCTTTCGGAACGCCGTCCCGACGGTCAATGCATTCATTTGTAAACGTTCGTTCTCAATTACTTCAAGCACGGCCATCGCGGTGGCGGCTGCGACAGCATTTCCGCCGAACGTATTGAAATACCGAGCCTTTGACGCAAAGGCTTCGATCACCTCAGGGCGCGTTACCAGCGCCGCGATGGGGTAACCATTGCCCATCGGTTTGCCAAGGCTGACCATATCAGGGATCAATCCATGCCGCGCAAAGCCCCACATCGCATCGCCAGTGCGCCCAAACCCCGGTTGCACCTCATCTGCGATGAAAACGCCGCCCGCAGCACGTACCGCTGCAACAGCGGGGGCGAGAAAGCCCGCCGGGTCAACGAATACCCCATCCGACGAAAAGACCGTATCGACGATAAGCCCGGCAAGCTGAATGCCGTGACGCCGCAGATCATCAATGGCGCTTTGCACATGGGCCGCGAACACTTGCCCGACATCGCCGCCTTGCGTGTCAGGTGCCGGTACCGCGCGAACATGCGTGCCAAGATCGACACCGGCCCCAAGGCTGGGCGACAGCGCGGCAACAGCGGCGGTGACGCCGTGATAGGCGTTTTCGGTTACGATGAACCCTGTGCCACGGGTATGCGCCTGCGCTATGCGCAAGGCCAGATCATTCGCCTCTGACCCGGTGCAGGTGAACATCACGTGGCTAAGGGGCGAAGGGAAATACCCGAGCAGCTTTTCTGAATAGGCCAGAATGCCTTCATGTAAATATCTGGTATGGCTGGAAAAAATCTGCGACTGTGCGGCTGTAGCTGCCGTGACGTGGGGGTGGCAATGACCCACGCTTGCCACGTTGTTATACGTGTCCAGATAGGCGTTTCCTTCCTTGTCGTACAGCCACACACCTTGACCGCGCACCAAGTGAACGGGGGTTTCGTAAAACAGCCGATACGCTGGACCCATCGCTTTTTGACGGCGCAGCACCAAAGCCTCGTCATCTTGCGAAAGGTTACCTTTCCCCGGAACATAAGCATTTGGCATATTACCTGAGAATGAAGGTTTGGTTGTCATGTGGTCCTCGTCAGACAGCGTTTGGCCAGTGCAAGGCAAAATTCGGTGCGGTTGACCGCGCTCAGGGCAAGAAAACCCATACTTGCAGAGGCAAAGTTGCGCAGAATATACGCAGCATTTTGTGGAAACAGCGCCGCACGATGTGAGGTGATCGCAAGTGTGGTCACGTACCGCAGCAAGACCAAATCATAAACTAACGATAGTTCACTTTTGGTCAAAGGCAAATGCTGATGGAAGCTTTCGACAACAGCGGCGATGCTTTGTTCAGGATTTCCGCTGTCGATCAGGTAGCCTGCCGCGATCGCCAAATCACATACCAAGGGGGTCTTTACCATATCGCCAAAGTCGATGATCCCTGCCACGACACCGTGATCTGCGGGGTCTAGCACGATATTGTGCGGGTTAAGGTCATTGTGCACCACTTGCTGCCTGCAATTGGCAAGGGCAGGTTGGACATATTCATCGAAATGATCCAGCGCGCTTGTGGCGCGTGTCCGCAGGTCAACATCAGAAATATCGGCCAACATCGGGCGCAAGTGGGCCGCATTCTTTAGGTCCCATTGCAGAAAATGTTGCTCTGCAGGATGTGAAAAGCCTGTCAAACCGTTTGAAATCTGTGCAGCAATCGCGCCTAAGGATGTCCGAAGACGCGATGAGGGCGCAGCTTTGTGCAACAACTCTCCCTCAAGATAACTTAACAGACGGATTGTACCTTGCGGGGCGTAAACCATGGCCGAACCGTCACGGCTGGGTATCACTCTTGGCACCGGCAAGGTTGGGGCGCAGTCCGCAAGATGCAGCAAAGCTTTGGTTTGAAAATCGGTCACAAGGATCGGTTCTTGGGGATTTGCAATCTTTAGAACAAAGGCATTCTGGTCCGTGCGTACCAGAAAATTCAGATCGCGCTCTGAACTAAGCCGAGTCAAATGTCCCGTTATGCCCCAGTGAGTCGTCAAAACAGCCAAGGCATCCGCGTCAGACAGATGTGGCGCTGTGGCCATAAGGGGATCGTTCGGTGCCGCTGTCGGGGTCATCTCGCAAACGTCATCCACAAAGGATAATGGTCCGAGGCATCCTCTGCGACATCCGACCAGACGTTTGAAATGTTGCCGACAAGATCTGGGCTGACAAACATATGATCGAGTTGCCGCAGCCGACGCGCGCCTGCGATGACTTTGCTGTGGGTGTGCAGCTTGGCCCCCGCCGCGGTGGTCGCGTTGACAAGCCCGCCCGCATAACGCGCGTCTGGGTGATAGGGGGTATGAGCGGTCAGCATGGCCAGTTCCTGACTGCCCGGTTCGCAGTTGAAATCGCCCATCCAAACCTCACTGGCCGCGAAAGGTGGCTCTGCTTGCCCTTCGGTCCAGTTGCGTGCGGGTTCATCGTCGGTGCCGCTCCAAGGTGGGCCAGCAGCAGGACTGCGCAGTTGCAAGGATTGCAGATGCGCGATTTGGGCCAGCCGTTCCTCGACACCCACATGCGCGAGGTGCAGGCACATCACGCGAATTGCACCCATCGGTGTGGCAATACACGCCTCAAGCGCGCAGGTTTGCGTGTTGATCGGGTCGATCATGCGCAGCATCGGCAAAAGATGAGTGCGCGTCCAAATCAGCGGCCACCTTGAAAAGATCATTGGGCCAAACTGCCGGCGTCGGTTGACGATGCGACCGTTCAGATGAAAACTTGCGTCCATATCAAAACCGGGGGCGTAGGCGCTGAAATGATCGGGCAAGAGGGCCTGCAGCAGGGCTGGCTGATCATCAAAATCGCTGCGCGACCAGTGACGGTCAACTTCTTGAATGGCGGCAATATCGGCCTTTGCAATGACACGCGCTGCGCGCGCAAGATCATAGTGGCCGTCAGCCCCAAATCCGTATTGAATGTTGTAACTTAACAGTTTCATCATTCGAGTTTGCCGCGTTTCTTGGGGCCGGGCAATCCCTTGCATTTGGCCGTGAATGCCAACTAGACTCTGCCAGCACGCGTTTCGTGACTTTGCCTTTGAGGCGGGATGATTTTTACCATAGGTCGGTTCAGTATGATCCTACGTTCCCCCACGGCTGCTGACTTTGACCAATGGGCCGCGCTTTATGCGGGCTACGCTGCGTTCTATCAGGTTGACCAAACTGATGCGATGCGGCGGGCTGTGTGGGCGTGGCTGCAAGACCCGGACCACACCACGTCTGGGCTGGTTGCCGAATTGGATGGTCGTCTTATTGGCCTTGCACATTACCGCCCCTTTGCCCGGCCGCTTTCTGCCAGTACTGGGGTTTTCCTGGACGATCTTTTTGTTGAACCCACTGCGCGGGGAACGGGTGCCGCGGCGGCACTGATCGCACAGATAAAGGCTGAGGCCCGCGCGAAAGGCTGGAGCGTTGTGCGCTGGATCACCGCAGACGACAATTACCGAGCGCGCGCGCTGTATGACAAAGTGGCTTTGCGCACGAAATGGGTCACCTACGATATAAAACCCTAAAGGTTCCTTTCGTTGCGGGGCTGTCAGGGTGGGCTAGGATGCTGACAATGGTTCGCGGTCCGCGAGAATCTTTCTTTTCCCGCGTGGCTTGTATTCATAGGCGAAATAGAGCATGTAAACGGTGCGAACACGCTAATCATCGACCTTCTGTTTCCTTTCGGCCGCAGTTCTCGATCTTGACGCTGCTAAGCCAAGTCACCGCATCGTGTGGGTGACATTCTGATACAGGAGATCTCACTATGGCCAACGGCACAGTGAAGTGGTTCAACGCAACCAAGGGTTTTGGTTTCATCGCTCCGGCGAACGGCAACAAAGACGTGTTCGTACACATCTCTGCCATGGAACGCGCAGGCATCCGTCAGCTTGACGATGGTCAAGCAGTGACCTTCGACATCGAAGCAGGCCGTGACGGCCGCGAGTCGGCGATCAACCTCGCACTGGCATAATCTGCGGCGCTTATGCGCCTTTGATAGCCCATTGAATTTGACGGGGGGTGCGAAAGCGCCCCCCGTTTTCCGTTGCGCGTTGCAGGCAAATTGGCTTGTCGATAGGCTAGACCTAACGAAAGAGGTCAGCAATGCCGTTTGCCCAAAACCGAATTGACTTGGTTCGTCCCGATGCGCCGGATTTGGCCTTTTTTGGCGCTTATCCAGTCGGTGTGCGGACGGATTTTGGCATAAACCATAATCAAATCAACATTTTGAAGTCGACCGAGACGTCTCTAGCCTATTATGATCGCCCCGTGGTGATAGAGGCTTGGTATCCAAGTGACGCCAGACCGCAATGCGAAACACACTATGAAATCTTGCTGCGTGACGGGAAAACACAAGCGCAATTGGCTGGTCAAGCCTTGCGCGACGGTCCCATAGCGCCCGGTCGTTTCCCCCTTGTGATCTTGTCGCATGGCTATCCCGGCAATCGAATGTTGCTGTCTCACCTCGGCGAAAATCTTGCGTCCAAAGGGTATGTCGTTGTTTCAATCGACCATGCTGACAGCACCTATCAAGACAAGGGGGCGTTTAGCTCCACCCTTTACAACCGTCCATTGGACACCCAGTTTGCACTCGATTGGTTGGCCAGTGATCATCCGTTGGCAGGATCGGTCGATACGGATGCCACCGCCATCATTGGGTATTCGATGGGGGGGTACGGCGCGCTGATTTCGGGTGGGGCTGGGTTGACCGAGGCTGCCGTTGGGTTTCATGACAGCCCACCGATGCGCCTTTTGGCGCGGCATCAAAGGCCACAGACCGATTCTCGGCTGAAAGCAATTGTGCCGATTGGCGCTTGGGGGCGGGCGAATGGGTATTGGGATACCGTTGGAATTATGGGGCTGCGGGTGCCTGCGCTGTTCATGGCCGGCAGCAATGACCGTATCTCTGGCTATGAAACCGGCATCCGGCTGTTGTTTGAACAGGCCTGCAACACGGACCGTTGCCTGCTGACCTTTCAGTTTGCGGGCCACAACGCGGCGGCCCCTATTCCCGCGCCGTTGGAAAGCTGGAAGAAATCAGACAACCTCGCCTTCATCCCCTTTGATCATTACGCCGATCCGGTGTGGGACACGACGCGGATGAACAATATCGCCCAGCACTACATCACCGCCTTCCTTGACCTTCACCTGAAACAACAACGTGACAAGGCCAGCTATCTTGGCGCGGGTTGGCAGGGGTTTGCGCCCGAAACGGCGCTTGGGCTGGTGTGGGAACGTCTGGAGGTGGGGTCTTGATGCGAACGAAAAAGGGGCCCTTTCGGGCCCCTTTCTATCCGTACTTGCAATCAGTGATCGGCGGAAGATGCCGCTGATTTAAGATCGTCGGCCGAAGCGGTTGCGCCATTGAAAAACGCGTTCAGGACCACGGCCGCAAGTGACGCCAGCAAGATGCCAGACTCGATCAGCGGGTGAATATCTTGTGGCATCCACATTTTGAAATTTGGCGCGATCAACGGGATCATGCCAAATCCAATGGCGACCGCAACAATGAACAAGTTGTTGCGGTTGCGGGCAAAGTCGACGCCGGCCAAAATTCTGATGCCCGTCGCTGCCACCATTCCAAACATCACAAGGCCAGCACCGCCCAAGACCATGGTCGGAATTGATTCAACAAGGGCACCCATCTTTGGCATCAGACCAAGGACGATCAGGATTACACCACCCGCGACGCACACAAAGCGACTTTTGATCCCGGTTACACCGACCAAGCCGACGTTCTGGCTAAAGGATGTGTAGGGGAAGGTGTTGAAAATGCCGCCGATGAAGGTTCCCAAACCATCGGTGCGCAAGCCTGCGGACAGAGCGGGCTGATCGACTTTCTTGCCTGTCATGTCACCCAATGCAAGGAACATGCCTGTTGATTCAATCATCACGACGATCATGACCAAGGACATCGTCAGGATCATCCAGAAGTCAAAGGTGGGCGTGCCAAAGTGGAAAGGTGTGATCAGCCCAAACCAAGCGGCGTCGGCCACTTTGCCAAACGTCATCGCGCCCAAAGCAACAGCAATCACCGCGCCAATGATGATGCCCAAGAGCACCGATATGTTCGCGACAAACCCTTTTGCAAAACGCGCGATCAGCAGGATAGAGGCCAGAACGATCGCCGAGACGGTGATGTTCATTGGCGAGGCATAGAGCGGGTTGTTCATTTTTGGGGCAAGTGTCAGGCCACCGGGCAATTCCGGTACACCGGTGATGGTGCCAGCCGCAACGCCGTCAGTGACGGCCTTCAGCCAGTCAGCATGGGCAGGGTCGATGACTTGGGGTGACGTTGGGCCAACGGGATTGCCGAAAATCCAGTTGATGCCGATCCGCATCAGAGTGATGCCGATCACTAGAATGATCGTGCCGGTCACAACGGGCGGAAAGAAGCGTAGCAGTCTTGAGACCAAGGGCGCGATCAGCATAGAAATGATCCCCGCCGCGATGATCGCGCCAAAAATTGCGCGTGCGCCGTCCGGGCCACCACTGGTGTTGGCCATAGCGACCATCGGGCCCACAGCGGCAAAAGTGACGCCCATCATGACCGGCAGGCGGATTCCAAACCACTGCGTTGCGCCAAGCGATTGGATCAAAGTGACAATCCCGCACACAAAGAGGTCTGCAGAGATTAGATAGGCCACATCGGCCGGTTCCAACTTTAGCGCCCGACCAACAATCAGCGGAACGGCGATCGCGCCCGCATACATAACCAGCACGTGCTGAAGTCCAAGAGTGAAGAGTTTTGGTGGCGCGAGCATTTCGTCCACCGGATGTGTTTAGTCGTTCATTACCGTTCCCCCAGGGCTTTGTTATTTGTTTCACCCAATGCCGCCCCGTGAGCATTGAATAGTTGGGCCCTGCGTTACAAGTTGGTCATGCGATGACACAAAATGCTTGCGGGTAATGGAATTCTTCAAGATTTGCCGTGAAGCCGATGCGGTCTACCACAGCAAAAAGCCCGGGCGCGGACAGCGGCGTAAGAACGCCGTGCCACGTTCCACGGTGCAAATTGATACCCTGCGCTCCATTGGTCAAAAACGCGCGCGGCGTGCTGGTGGTGTCGGCGGCAACAATCACAAGAAAAGGATGTTGCGTCATCGGAATGAAGGCCTGGCTGCCTTCCGGGTGACGTTCAATCAGCGAAAATGTGTAGGGCAATTGGCGCGGTTGGGCGTTAAAGATCGAAATGCCTGTCGTCGCCTCCGACCCGATGTCGATTTTGGCGCGGTTGTGATGGCGGTGGCACAGCCCTTCGTTGATCAGACGAAAATCCCCCGTTGCATCAAGCACATCCCCAAACTCCGCGAAGGCGGCTGCGGTCAATGGAGAAGCGCTGATGTTGGGCATGTCCTTGGCCTTCCTTTAGATTTGGTCAGGTCAGAAAAGCAGGGGGTTTTCCACCCCCTGACCCTATTGGCCGGGGCCAATAGGGTTTCCCCCGGAGGATATTTGGCGAACAGATGAAGCTCATCGGGTTGGGCGGTAGGCGCCGGGGCCGCGAAGAGTGGCGTGGCGGTTGACGTCTTTGTACAAAAGATAGCGGAAGGGGCTGGGGCCCGCCGCATAGCAGGCTTGTGGGCAATAGGCGCGCAACCACATGAAATCACCGGCCTCGACCTCTACCCAGTCTTGGTTCAGTTTGTAGACGGCTTTGCCTTGGAGCACATAGAGGCCATGTTCCATGACGTGGGTTTCTTCAAACGGGATCACTCCGCCGGGTTGAAAGGTGACGATGTTGACATGGGCATCATAGCGAATGTCAGCAGGGTCGACAAAGCGTGTCGTCCCCCAGACGCCATTGGTATTGGGCATAGTGTTCAGCGGTTGGTCTTGGTCGCAGGTCACAAAGGCGGGCGGCGTGGGGACGCCGGGGACCGCCTCATAGAGTTTGCGGATCCAGTGAAAGCGTGCGGGTTCGGCGCCAGTGGCGCGCAGGGTCCATTGGGTGCCCGGCGGGAGGAAGGCGTAGCTGCCTGCCGAAAGAGACGACGGCGCCCCATCGATGGTCAGGGTTGCGGTGCCTTGGGTGAAGAATAAGAAATGCTCGGCGCCGGGTTCGCCGTCTGGGGTGTCAGAGCCGCCACCGGGCAGAACCTCCATCACATATTGCGAGAAGGTTTCGGAAAAGCCGGACATGGGGCGCGCGATCAACCAAAGGCGCGTGTTGGTCCATCCGGGCAAGTAGCTGACAACGATGTCGGAGAAGCACCCTTTGGGGATGAAGGCATAAGCATCGGTAAAGACCGCGCGACCGGTCATCAGGCTGGTTTGGGGGGGCAGGCCGCCCATGGGCGCGTAATAGTTGGTCATGGCAAGAGGGCTTTCAAGCGGAGTTCTGCGATGCGTTCGACCTGCTGGCAGGCGGTCGTGAATTCGGTTGCAGTGTCGTTCGATATCCGGGTTGCAAAGGCAGCAAGGATGCTGGCCTTGGTGTTGTCGCGCACGGCAATGATGAAGGGAAATCCGTGTTTGGCGACATAGTCGGCATTTAGGCGCTGAAAGGTTGCGCGCTCGGCGTCGGTCAGGGCGTCAAGGGCAGCGGAGGCCTGTTCGGCTGTCGATTCTGCGGTCAGGGTTTTGGCCATCGCGAGTTTACCAGCAAGGTCCGGGTGCGCTGAGAGCACGCCCAAGCGCTCGGTTTGCGAGGCTGCGCGGAAGATCCGGGTCAGCGCGCTGTGCAGGCCGGTGGCGCGGTCATGCGCGGGGCCCAATTCCAGATCATAGGCACGGTCAGCGATCCACGGGGAATGTTCAAAAATGCTGCCCCAGGTGGCGACAAACGCATCACGTGTCATTTGCGACGGGCGCTTTGTCCGGCGGTGCGGGTGCGTTTTCGCCCAATGCTGTGCGATGTCAATTCTACGCGGAAACCAGACGTCTTTGTGGGATCTGGCGTAATCGAGAAACCGCATTAGGCCCGCTATCTTGCCCGGACGACCGATCAAGCGGCAGTGAAGGCCAATTGAGAACATCTTGGCGCGCCCCTCCGCCCCTTCGGCGTAAAGCACATCGAAGCTGTCTTTGAGGTATTGGTAGAACTGTTCGCCCTCTATGTAGCCCGGTGCAGTGGCAAAACGCATGTCATTTGCCTCGAGCGTATAGGGGATCACCAATTGATCGCGGTCCCCAACCTCTCGCCAATAGGGCAGATCATCATCGTAGGTGTCGGAAATCCAGTCGAACTGACCCGTCGCGGCGGTCAGATCGACCGTGTTGATAGAGCAACGCCCAGTGTACCAGCCCCGCGGCGGGGTCCCTACGATCTCTGTATGCAAGCGGACCGCCTCGGCGATTTGGGCGCTTTCCTGTTCGGGGGGCATGTCGCGGTGGTCGATCCATTTCAGACCGTGGCTTGCGATTTCCCAGCCCGCATCTTTCATGGCCGCGACCTGTTCAGGGTTGCGCGCAAGGGCCGTGGCCACCCCAAAGATCGTGACCGGAATATCAAGTCCGGTGAACAGGCGGTGCAATCGCCAGAAGCCTGCGCGCGCGCCGTAATCATAGAGCGATTCCATGTTCCAATGGCGCATGCCGGGCCAAGCGGCAGCCCCTGCGATGTCGGACAAGAACGCCTCTGACCCGGCATCCCCGTGCAAGATGTTGTTTTCGCCGCCTTCTTCATAGTTCAAGACGAGCGAGATCGTAATTTTTGCCCCACCCGGCCAAGCGGCATCTGGCGGGTTGGCACCGTATCCGGTGAAATCGCGAGGGTAACGGGGCATCCAACTCTCCTGCTGTTGCGCCATAGACTATGCGCAAATCGCCCTTGGGTTTATCAAAATTACAAGGAAAGTCCTATTCCTCTCGGGATGGGTCGCTTGAGAGGCCAAGTTTGGATAACATCGCTCAAAACAGGGGGTGCCAATGGGACGTTTGTCGACACATGTGCTGGATACATCCCTTGGTCGCCCGGCGGCAGGGGTCAAGATCATGCTTTACCGGGTGTCTGGCACCAGCCACCGCAAGATTGCACAGGTGGTGACCAATGCAGACGGACGCACCGATGCGCCGCTATTGACGGGGGCCGATCTAAAGGTCGGGACCTATGAGTTGGTGTTCTGTGCCGGCGACTACCTGCGGGCAACCGGCCAAACGGCGGGCCAAATTGCGAATACGTCGGATATCCCACTATTCCTTGACGAAATACCCATCCGCTTTGGCGTGGCGGATGCAGATGGGCATTACCAT
>JAAFIJ010000180.1 GCA_013298675.1 Rhodobacterales bacterium
CCGGATTTTACACCATCGGGTCCTCAGGTCACGAAGGCATGGCCGCTGTCGCGGCAGCGTTGCGCCCGACGGACATGGCTTTCCTGCATTACCGCGATGCCGCCTTTCAAATTGCGCGCGCGCATCAGGTCGCGGATCAAACGCCGGGGCAGAACATTGCGCTTGATCTGTTGCTTAGCTTTGCAGCCTCGGCCGACGATCCGATTTCGGGCGGTCGGCACAAAGTATTGGGGTCAAAGGCGCTGAATATCCCGCCACAAACCTCGACCATTGCAAGCCACCTGCCCAAGGCAGTGGGTGCCGCCTATGCCATCGGTGCCGCCCGCAAGCAGCGTCCGGAACACGCGTGTTTGCCCGATGACGCGATCATCATGTGCAGTTTTGGTGACGCTTCTGTCAATCACTCAACCGCGCAAGGCGCATTTAATACCGCAGGCTGGACCAGTTACCAATCAATACCCTTGCCGCTTCTATTTGTGTGTGAGGACAATGGCATCGGCATTTCGACGAAAACACCCCAGGGTTGGATCGCCAGCAGTTTTCAAAATCGACCCGGAATCGCCTATTTTCAGGCTAATGGGCTGGATATTTTTGAGACATATCACGTCGCCCAACAGGCAACGGACTATGCGCGCACCCGTCGTAAGCCTGTGTTTTTGCATCTAAAAACCATCCGACTTTATGGACACGCAGGGGCTGATATGCCCACAACCTATCTGTCTCGCGAAGAAGTAGAGGCAGAGGAGGCGCAAGACCCCCTCTTGCATTCGGTGCGCTTGCTGCACCAATCGGGCGCACTCTTACCGCATGAGGCGTTGGACATTTACACCAAAACCAACGCCCAAGTGGCTAAGCTGGTGGCAGAGGCTATCGCGCGCCCCAAACTGCGGACGGCACAAGATGTCATGGGCGCGATTGTGCCCCCAAAGCGGGCCTGCGCGCCCACCAACGGCCCCTCTTCTGCCACGCGCGCGGCGGCATTTGGCGGCGATCTGGCGGCAATGGAGCAGCCGCAGATCATGTCGCGCTTGATTAACTGGGCGTTGACGGATCTGATGCTGACCTATCCCGAAATTGTCATGATGGGAGAGGATATTGGCCGCAAGGGCGGTGTTTACGGGGTCACGCAAAAGCTGCATGCCCGCTTTGGGCCGGCGCGTGTCATCGACACTTTGTTAGACGAGCAGTCAATCCTTGGCCTGGCCATCGGTATGGCGCACAATGGCTATGTGCCGATCCCGGAAATTCAGTTTCTGGCCTATCTGCATAATGCCGAAGATCAGATCCGCGGCGAGGCCGCCACTCTGCCCTTTTTCTCGAACGGTCAGTTCACCAACCCTTTGGTGCTGCGGATCGCCGGGCTTGGTTATCAAAAGGGGTTTGGTGGACATTTTCACAACGATAACTCAATTGCGGTTCTGCGCGACATACCGGGGTTGGTGCTGGCATGTCCGTCAAACGGCGCAGATGCCGCGATGATGCTGCGCGAATGTGTCCGGCTTGCACGCGAAGAACAGCGGATCGTGGTGTTTTTGGAGCCGATTGCGCTTTATGCGATGCGCGACCTTATGGCCGACAAAGATGGCGCGTGGATGCACAACTACCCCGCCCCCGATCTGTCCATCGCGGTGGGTCAAGTTGGCACCGCAGGCGACGGGACAGACCTTGCCATCGTTACCTTTGGAAACGGCACCTACCTGTCGCACCAAGCGCGCCGCGACATTGAGGCGACTGGCCTTACGACCCGCATCATAGACACCCGTTGGTTATCGCCGCTGCCGTCTGAGGCTTTGCTTGCGGCCACGAAAGAGTGCAGGAATATTTTGATTGTCGATGAAACACGCCAGTCTGGCGGCGTGGCAGAGGCGCTTATGACCCTGTTTTGTGAAAACACATCAGCGCGGCTTGCGCGGGTGACCGCGACGGACAGCTTTATCGCAACAGGTCCCGCCTATGGCGCAACCCTCCCCAGCGCTGCATCGATCTTCCGTGCAGCAATAGATTTATGTACAAGATAAGTCTGGTTAAATGCGGATAGAAACCAATTCCGCTCTTTGGTTTTAGTCGCGATGCTGAAGCATAGGCATCTAGACAGCGCCAATCACCTTGAGGTGCCTGCTGCCCATACTCAGCGTCCGCAAAACCTGTGGAAAATCAGGACTGATCTTTCCCTGGGTTGATGTGCACCGTGTTTTTGGTGGAAGCCGTTGTAATCGTAGCGACTTTCGCCTTTTCTTTCTTTGGCTTTTTCACGTCTTTACGCTTGTTCATGCCCTTGGCCATCTTCGCACCCTTTGGTCGTAGACCCAAAATCAGATCTTGGAATAAGCTTAACCTATCTGAAGGTTAAGACCAATGTCTTAAAATGAAAGGGGTGGGCTTTACGCCCCAAGCTTTGCCAATGCCGCCGCACAATGTGTTTGATAAAGCTTTTGCGCGCGCGCTGCCAAGCTCTGATCATGGGCGTCAACGGCACGAAAATCTTGTGTGCGGGCTTCGGACAAAGAACCGGGTGCGATGCCGATTTTCGCGCAAATGGCAGGCCAAACGGCCGGATTCAGCGTCAAATCTTCATGCGGGACAAGATAGGCATTGGCGTTGTTTGCGACGTCAGCGGTCAACTTTGTATAGACTAAAATCCATTGCTTCAGCCAATAGTCAAGCGTCAGCGGATCGTCCGCTGGTCCGACCGACACCAAAAACGGCCGTTGGGTCGCGCCAAATTCATGATGCGCGAGCCATGTCATGTAGTTTTTGGTGAACGGTTCAGAATTCAAGAACCTGCGGTGCTGGCTGAGCAAGCTTTGCGCGTGTTGCAGCGGTGTGCGGATTGGGATCAGAAAGACCGAATTTGGCAACACTTTTGCCAAAGTGCCGATGCGCAAAATGGCGTTGTTGTTCTTGGCCAAATACCGCGACTTGCCATACCGCCGCAGGACCAAGCGGATGAAATCCACATAGTCATCAATCACTTGCGCAGAGGGGCTATGCGGCAAAAGACCCGTTGGCGTAACATAGTCTTCGCCACAAAATATCCGCCAAAACACTTCTTCAAGCGCCTCAGGGCTGTTGCTATCCACCTCAATGCCGTCCCCATGCGCACGCTCTGTACGTGCAGTTACCGACTTTGATCGCGCAAGACCGGCCCAAAGATTGGGGGCCAAGACAAAGGGCATGTCGGCATAGGTCAAAGATGCAAAACTGCCGGTTGCATAGATTTCATGCATCAAAATCGTTGTGCCGGCGCGCGCAAGCCCTGACACATAGACGTGCTTTCCATCTCGGGCCTGCGGCGAAGATTTCAAAAATCGCGCGCGTTCAATATCATGAACCATTTCGGCAATGGATTGGCTGCCAAGAGCCAAGCGGTGCAACAGTTTGTCCAGTGCGGAATAGTCAGCCACGACGCAACTTACTGCGCAGGAACGCATAAACAAGCGACGCGGCACAAAGCGCCACCAAATTCAGCGGCTGGCTCAAGACAAAGACCCAGTCCATAAGCCCGCCGGGATGGGACAACCCAACGAAGACAACACCCAAGACCACAGCGCAAAGCATCGCGAAAAACCCAAACGAATTACGTGCGATGCGCCCTGAATAGGCCAGCAGCACGCGCTCTTTCCAATGATCAGAAATGCGCTTGCTTTTCAAAACCCGACCCGACTTTTGGGCGGCAGAGGTTGCGCGTTTCATCGCTGGCAGCAATGGCAATCGCAGCAACAATTCAGTTGCGACAATGGCCGAAATCAGAATGCGCAGCCAATGCATCGACACCTCTACTTATCCGCAGGCCGGCTTGCATCATCTACAGCGTCTGATTTTGCGACCGTAGCGGTCTTTTTGCGGCGCTTGAGCATCCGTTTGAACGGGTAATAGACAATCGCGAACAGCCCCAAAAAGATAGAGCCGAGAACGCCAACGACGGCGGCAAGCGCGCCTGCCCCAACGCCCGGACCGATATAGGCCTCAGCCCCATGCGGATACACAATCCAAACACCGGCAAGGATGATCAAAAATGATTTATTCACCATCACAGGTTAGTCCTTTGATTTGAAGCAATATTTGATTGCCCATGTTTTCATCCACATATCGGCCCCAGCCGATTTGATAAACTTTACCGTCACTGTCGCTGTTCACGAACTGCCCCAGTTTTTTTCCGTCAGCACCAACCAGCAAAAGCATCCCAGAAGGGGTATCTTCGGCCACAAAGCCACCACCGGGCAGCGCCGCATATACACCCTCAAAAAGTGTTAACATTTTGGCATCGAGCATCGCCTGATGATGCGGAAGCGACATGGTTTTCGTTGCAAAATCATAGACCACGATATCCGAGGTCCCGTCAACTCGGCCGTCAACGCCCCTGAAATAGGCCCGATTATCGTAGATAGAAATACGGCTATCGTCAATGATATCAACATCATGCTGCGCCATCCACGGACCTTGCTGCATCCAAACAATCTCGTCGGTCGAAGGACGGTAGAGCATGATAATGGCCGGGTGACGCAGGCTTAGGAAAAGATCCCCGGCGCGCCAGAACGGCCCATCGGATAGGACCGGTTCAATATCGTTCAGGTGAATGGGGTCCAAGTTTGTAACACCCGGAGGGAAAACCACATGTTGCATGCCGTGACGGATCAGAATTTCAGCAACAGAAATCTCGTTCAGAATTTTTCCATCTTGAGAGACGTGTGCCAAAGCGTCATCAAAAAACTTTTCGGACACGCGCGGTATTTTTGAAGGCTCTATGTGTGAAGGAATCCAAAATCCGCCTGCCCCATCTGGTTCGGTGCTATGGTGAAACATCGTCGCATCTTGCATCCAAACCGGACGTGCGCAGGCATCCACGCGAAACAAAGGTGAAGCGCTGTCCTTCAAAATCAAATCGCCATTCTCCAGAAGCAAGGGAGAGAAATAGCGGAATATCCCGTTGGTCCAGTTTTCCTTATTGGCCACATGTGTCGTCCGCTTTGCGGTCGCCAAGATGCTGTCGACATCCGGGCGCCACTCGTGCATAACCTGACCATCTGAAAGTCGGACCATTTCAATAATGCTGCGGCGCTCTTGCGGTTCAAATCGGCTTAACAGCCAATAGCCGCTTATTCCGCTGCCCGCTGCGGCATTTTGAAAGCTCCACCCCGATGGATCGCCGGCGCGGCTTTGCGCATGGGCCAGCATACGGTCCTTATTCTTCAGAATTGATTTTACGGTGTCAGGAATTTCAGCGACGGCGATACTTGTTGCGCCAAGGACGCCGTACTTTCCACTTTCGCGCTCTTCACGCAAAACGACAGCTCCAAAGAGGATCGTCATCAAAAACCCGATCAGCAAAAGTGCCACAAGGACCCAGACCTCGATGCGCGCGAAAAGCAGTCTCTGCAACACAAGCTCTCCTGTGGCTGCGATCAAAAAAAGAACAATCGAAGCAAAGTGTTTACCAAATCTCGCGGAAATTCAATGTGTCTTTGACTCCACCGGAACAATTCGCGAATGGCGCGCCTCGGCTTGGCTTGCATGAAAAAATCAATTCCTGTGTGTAAGGGGCACGCATCAAGGGATTAAATCCTGCACCTCGATCGCAATCGATGGAAAATTGAAAAAATTTTTGGCCACATTGACCAAAACTGTTAAACGGTCGGCAACAGTCAACTCAAAGCCTAAATTCGACGCGGACGCGGCTACTGCCGAGTAGTTTACCGCTTGCAATCTCGCCCTCGTTCGCCCACAGTTTTCCAAAAT
>JAAFIJ010000181.1 GCA_013298675.1 Rhodobacterales bacterium
AAGACCTGCGCACCCAAACTGACCAACCGGTCGGTGATTTTGGTGGCCTTGGCGTCAGATCCTTGGACGCTATAGCCAAGCGTCATCAGCACTTCGGCGATCCCCGACATGCCAATGCCGCCGATCCCCACAAAATGGATCGGTCCCAGTTCGAGCGGAAGTTTTGTGGCGTTCATCGTCTAACCCTTTTTCACCAGCGCCTCGACAAGCGCCACAAGTCTGTCTGTTGCATCCGGCTTGCCCAAACGCGCCGCCGCTTGCGACATGGCCAAGGCCGCTTTGGGTGCAGACAGGATCGCGGCGATGTGCTGCGACAAGACGCCCGCGTCAAGTTGATTTTCCGCCACGACAATGGCCGCGCCTGCATCGCGCAAGCCCGCTGCGTTGGCGGTTTGGTGATCGCCCGTTGCGGCGGCAAATGGAATAAGGATGGACGGGCGGCCGATGACGGAAATATCTGCCACAGAAGAGGCCCCCGCGCGGCTGATCACCAACTGCGCCTCTGACAAGCGGCGCGGAATGTCGGCGAAAAAGGGTTCAATTTCAGCGCGCACATCGGCCGCGCTGTAGGCGGCACTTACGCGGTCTATATCTTCCGGGCGGGCTTGCTGTGCGACACGCAAAAGCGTCCGCAGGGCCGCGGGCAAGCGTGCGACGGCATCCGGCACGATATCAGACAAAATCCGGGCACCTTGGCTGCCTCCAATCACCAAAAGCGACATCGGATAATCGCCCGGCGTGATGTAACCAGAACCCGCGCGGTCCAGAACAACGCCGCGCACGGGATTGCCCGTGTGGTTGCCTTCAACCCCGTTTGGCAAGGCCGTAGGCCAAGTGCCACACGCAACCTTATCAACATGGGTTGCAAAAATTTCGTTCACCCGACCCAAAACGCCGTTTTGTTCATGGATCATCCGGGGACAACGCAGCACCCACGCCGCCGTCAGCGCAGGGATCGACGGATAGCCGCCAAACCCAACCACCACCGACGGGCGGTCAAGGATCATCGCCCCTAACGCCGCGAATATGCCGCCAGCAATCCGAAAGGGCACCGCCAGCTTTGCAAGCGCCCCACCCCGCGCGAAGGTGGCCGAGGTCACCACCACCCGCTGCACCGCATCTGGGAAACCGCCCGCATAGCGCGCGCCGCGTGGATCGGTCGACAATTTAACCCGCCAACCCTTGGCAATCATCGCCTCGGCAAGGGCTTGGGCAGGGAACATATGCCCGCCTGTCCCGCCTGCGGCAATCAACAGCAACGGCATCAGCGGCTCCGCCGGAAGACGTCGCTCATATTGCCTTGGGGGCGCGACCTGGTTAGTGCCAGCAACATCCCAACTGTGATCCCCGCAGCAATCACCGATGAACCGCCATAGGAAACGAAGGGCAATGTCATGCCTTTGGCAGGCAACAGGCGCACGGCCACACCCATATTGATCATCGCTTGCACGCCGAAAATGCACGCAAGTCCAGTGCCCGCCAACCGCACAAAAGGATCACGTTCACGCGTCAGGCGAAACAGGCTGCGGACCACGACGGTAGTGTACAAGGCGATGATCACCAACACCAACATCAGGCCGTATTCTTCGGCGGCGACGGCGATGATAAAGTCGGTATGCGCGTCGGGCAGGGTCCATTTGACCTGACCTTCGCCGATGCCCACCCCAAAGAAGCCACCCTCTTGGATGGCGTTGGTGGCGTAGCCAAGTTGGCTGCGCGGGTCAACATCGGGCGACAGAAATCCATTGATCCGGCGGGCAAAATGCTCTGAGACATTATACGCGCCGATCCCTGCGGCGCCAGTCAAGCCAAGGATCGTCAGCAATAGCGGAATTGGCGCGCCGCCCACGAAATAGATCGTGGCCCAGCCAAACAAAACCAGCAATGCCTGACCAAAATCAGGCTGCAAAGCCAACAGCAGTACGACCGTGATCGCCAAACCAAAGGACATCAACTTGCCCGGCGGGCCATTGATATCGCCGCTGGCCGCAATCAGCCAAGCGGCCACAATGATGAATCCGGGCTTTAAAAACTCTGAAGGTTGAAACGATGCAAAGCCCAACGAAAACCACCGCACAGCCCCTTTGCCAAAGTCCGTGCCGAACATGGGCAACATCAGCAAAGCCAGGAAAAACAGACAAAAGCCCATGACACCCAAACGGCGCACGAGGTCGGGCGACATCATCGACACCACAACCATTGCAACCATGGCCAGCCCACCAAAGAACATCTGCCGCTGAACATAGTAAAACGGATCAAGCCCGTTGCGTTCTGCCAGTGGAACCGAGGCCGCAAAGCCGAGCAGCAGCCCAATCGCGCACAGCACAAGTATGGCGATCAAAGACCATTTGTCGACCGTGCGCCACCACCGTGAAAGAATCGGCTCACGTACGCTGGATGGCATACTGCCATAGACCATTTCCGTCATGAAAATTCCGCCTGTTTTACTTTTGCTCTGCCGATGTGTCGGGTTTGACCCCCGATCTGATGACCAAGTTATCTTGGTTTGATCGCAATGGCTAGCATAAAGGCAGGCCACGACCACCACTCCCATCCTTGCAGGCAAGGGAGTATTCGGGTTGGGCCGCGAAAGGGCAAGGCAGGTCCGCTAGGTGCGTTTGGCCTGCGCAATCTGAACCTGTGAGATGAAATCCTCACCGCGCTTTTCAAAGTTGGGGTACTGATCAAACGACGCTGCGGCAGGCGCAAGCAATACAACATCGCCGGGCATAGCCTCTTGTGCAGCCAATGCCACCGCACGCGCCATTGTTTCGCAGATTTCATAGGGGGTATCGCCCAGTTGCAAAGCAAAGTCGCGCGCTGAATGGCCGATGAGATAGGCTTTTACGACAGCCCCCAGATCAGGTACCAAGGCCGCAATGCCGCCGTCTTTGCCCATGCCTCCGGCAATCCAACGAATGTTCGCGAAGGCTTGCAACGCCTTGGACGCACTGTCGACGTTGGTGGCCTTGCTGTCATTTACATAGCGCACGCCAGCGATTTCTCCGATCATCTGGCTGCGATGCGGCAAACCGGCAAAGGATTGCAGCGCCCCCTCAATCAGCTTGGGCCCAAGGCCCAGCGTGCGACATGCCGCATAGGCCGCACAAGCGTTTTGATGATTGTGCGCTCCCGGAAGCCCGTTGATCGCGCGCAAATCAATCGACGCCACTTGTTTGCCGCGCCGCCATTCGGCCAAAAAACCTTTGCGGGCAAAGACCGACCAGCCGAACCCTTCCAGCTTTTGCCCAGAAGAGATGCGGATCACCCGGTCATCTTGAGCACCTTCGGACAACTGATTGGCAAGGAACTGCCCCTCCAATTCATCCACGCCCACAATCGCGCGATCAGGCCCGCCTTCGGCGAACAGTCGGCGTTTGGCCGCGAAATAACCGCCCATACCGTTATGTCGGTCCAGATGATCGGGCGAAAGATTGGTGAAAACGGCGACATCGGGTGTCAGACTTCGCGCAAGCTCGGTCTGATAGGACGACAGCTCCAATACGATGACCTCGCCGTCTTGAGCGGGCTCAATGTCCAAAACACCGCGTCCGATGTTGCCCGCCATTTGCGTCGCGCGGCCCGCGACCTCTAGAATGTGATGGATCAGCGCCGTTGTGGTTGATTTCCCGTTGGACCCTGTCACGCAAACCACACGGGGTGTGGTGTCAAGGTCATCCCATTCCGGTCCAGCAAAGCTGCGAAAAAATAAGCCAATATCGTTGTCGATCGGTAGGCCCAGTTCCAACGCGCGGGCGATGATTTTGTTCGGGGTTGGATAGCAATGCGGGATGCCTGGCGACACGATCAATGCCGCGACGCCGTCAAAAGCGCCCGCGCGTGTCAAATCAGTGCAGAAAAAGCCCTCTGCCTCGGCGTTGGCGCGCGCCTCTGCGCTGTCATCCCACAAAAGAGGAGTGGCCTCACCCGCGACCAAAGCATGCGCCGTCGCGAGACCAGAGCGGCCTAGCCCCAAAACGGCAACCTTCTGGCCCGCATAGCCCTTTACCGGAATCATCCGCGCACCCCCAAATTTCGACTTGCCGCAAGATGCACCGAAGCACAGACCCGCCGCAAGCCGCAGTGATTGAAGCAGCTTTGACGCGCATTTTTGCGAAACGTCAGGCCATTCGCCAACAAATCACAGCGTTTCCGAGTACTTGATCGCGCCAAAGTAGCAATCAAGACACGAGGTTAAATCTCGAGCATTCAATATCTTGACTTTAAGTGCTGGTGCCCGCGGCCGGACTTGAACCGGCACGACCATACGATCGGGAGATTTTAAGTCTCATGTGTCTACCATTTCACCACGCGGGCACAGCGGGGCCAACATACTCAATTTCGCGCCCAGCGAAAGGGGGCTGGCCGACGACAATCGAAATTCTGCCATAGTTTTGGTCCAAAGATCAGGTCCAGACAATTTTAGGTGATTCTTAATGAATTTGGCGCAACGTCTTGTGGGCTTAACTGTACTTGTGCTGACCATTTCGGTGATCGGGTTTACAACCCTGCCCCGCAATATTGGCAAAGATGCTGTCTGGGGCGCAGGCTATAGCATGCAACAGCTGCATCTGGTCGGTGGGGCGCTGCTTCCCCAAGGCGGAGAGTTGCGGATCAGCCATATTGCACGCGGAGGCAAAGCGCTGCTTCAGGTGGTCAAGGTTCCTGCGGGCCAGGCCCGGGAACTTGCCACGCTTGGGATCACGTTGCCCGCGCCGCCAGCAGACACAATCACCGAAATCTCATTGTTCGCAGAAGGCACAGAAGTGTTTCGCTCGGTTCCGGTGATCAGCGGGACGACCAATATCGTCTTGCAACCTGTGCCCCTTTTATCAGCCATGAATATGCCCTTTGTCTGCAGCGCTGCTGCTGGCAAGGACAGGGTTTCTTTGTCTATGGATGCAGAAAACAATGCGGTAGCGCTTCACCGCGAGTCAAAAGGCGACGGTACGGATTTGCCCAGCTTCTTTGCCGTTTCTGCAAACCAATGGGACTCTGAGACGGGTCAATCCTTGACTGTCGACGCTGATGGTAACCTCAAAGTGCTAGAGCGGGACTCAGTTTTATCGTGCAGCGCAGACACCTTATGGGGAGCCGCCCTGCCGGTTCGTCAGATCGCGCAAGATCAATACTTCTACGCTGACATCAAGACTGTTGTTTTTTTCGACAGCACATCAAAACCGATCAGCATGCCCGTTCTGCGCAGTGTGACCGAATCCAGTTGGCGGCCAGAAGACAGCAGCATCACGATGACGGCCGAGTCTGACGCCGGGATTAGTACTTTGGCCTTTACCGTCGAAGATTGTGCCACCAGCAACACGTGGGGTTTGCGCCAGTTAAAAATGGTTCAAGACGGCCCGTCTGGTATCGTGACGCAGGCTTGCTCGGGTCGGTCTTTAGACCCATTTGCCGGAACCTGGACTGGAGCTGAATGGCAAGGCGAACCGATCAAGGCTGAGGTCTTGATGGAACTGACCGATACCGACTTCACAGTTGAAAACCCTTGCGCCGTCTATTCTGGGAAATTGGCCCACTCCTCCGAGACGCCCTTTGACAGTGCAACTTTGGACTTGGCCAACCGTCGCGCCAAGGCGGCCTGCACTGGTGAAGACAGCACGATAGATATTGAGCTGGCCAAGGCCTTTTCCAAGGGGCTGCGACTGGAACCCAACGGTAGCCGTGTGACATTGCGCCCCGTAAATACCGCGACCGGGCATGATCCAAA
>JAAFIJ010000182.1:0-872 GCA_013298675.1 Rhodobacterales bacterium
TATCATCGCAATCCTCCGGATAGAGGGTGTTTGGTTCGGTCAGACTTCATGCCTTTTGCCGCGCATTTGTTGGGTCCCAAGCGGGGGTGTCAAGCAAAGTCAAGGCGCGGCGCTGGCCAAGAATGACAACCTCCAGATCCGTGTTGGCCCCGAGGGTGACATAGGCGAAGGCAAGGCTTTTGCCAGTGGAATGGCCATAGCCGCCAGAGGTGCAGACCCCGACCACCGAGGTGCCCTGCATCACCGCTTCGCCGCCCCAGATGTCGCAATCGGTGACGGCAACCTCGCCATAAACCAGTGTCGTCGTGACCGTCGCCGCGCGCACCGCCTCGGTTGCAGTTCGGCCCCGGAAGTCGCCCTTGTCGGGGGCATAAAAGCGGGTGCAGTCGGCCTCGATCAGGGTAATCTCGTTGGTAAGTTCCGACCCGTAGCCGCGATATCCCTTTTCCATGCGCAACGAATTGACTGCCTGCCCGCCGAAATCGGCAATTCCATACGGCTGGCCGGCAGCCCAGATCGCTGCGTAAAGCCGGGCAAGTTCGGCCATCGGGGCATGGATTTCCCAGCCAAGCTCTCCCACATAGGTGACCCGCAGGGCGCGAACCGGGATGCCAGCAAGGGTGATTTCCTGCGCCGACAGCCAGCGGAAGGCGGCGTTGGTCAGATCAGCATTCGTCAGCCCCTGTAGCACCTCGCGCGACTTTGGGCCTGCAACGACCAGCATGCCGATGGCGTCGGTCACATTGCTGACCGTCACGTCTGGCCCGGCGGCAAAAGCCAGTTCGTCGCGCGTCTGTTCCTCGGCACCTGCGCCGGTCAACAGGTAAAACTGCTGGGGGCCAAGGCGGGTAATGGTCCATTCACCCAGAATG
>JAAFIJ010000182.1:882-5655 GCA_013298675.1 Rhodobacterales bacterium
CGCCAACCCGCTCGCGCACGGCGCGACATTCAGCTGCGACCAGATCAAAGGTGTTGGTGCGGCGGAATTGCAGCTTTTCGACAAAGCCTGCAGGGGCAAAGTATTTCGGCCGCTCCCAGCCGTGCACTTCGGTCATCACAGCGCCTTTGGCCTTCAGCACCTCAAAAAGCGGCGTGACGCGGCTGGGGCGGCCTGCCTGAACCTCGCGCCCCGGCAAGGGGGTCTCAAACATGTTGTGATAGTCGTCAAAGCTTTTGGCGCGGGTGTAGGTCTGATCGGCATAAGCGCCAAATCGGCGGGGATCGACCGCGCCCATATTAATTTCTGCATCGCCGTGGATCATCCATTGCGCCAGGAACTTGCCGCAACCCGCCCCTTGGGCGATGCCGATCGACGATCCGCAACATTGCCATGCATTTGGCACCCCCGGCATCGGGCCGACCAGCGGGTTGCCGTCGGGCGTGTGCGGGATGGCCCCGTTGATGATGCGCTTGATGCCCGCATTGGCAAAGATCGGCATCCGGTCCAGCGCCTTTTCCAGCCAAGGCGCAATGCGGTCAAGGTCGCCCTCGAACAACTCGTTCTCGCTGGACCATTCGGGCCAACCGCCACGGGCGGCCCAGGCCTCGCGCGCGCCGGTGTGTTCATAGATGCCGACAAGCCCCGCCTTCTGCTCCTGCCGGTAATAGCCAGCCGTCGCCGGATCGCGCATGACGGGCAGCTCAACAAGGCTGTCTTTGAATTCGGCCAGGGGTTCGGTCACCAGATACTGGTGTTCCATATTGGTGATCGGCGTGTCCACACCCAGCCATTTGCCGACCTCGCGCGCATAACAGCCGGCGGCGTTGACCACATGTTCGCAGGTGACATTGCCCTTTTCCGTCTCGATGCGGAACTCACCCGAGGGCAGCCGGGTTATGCCGTTCACGCGGGTATGGCGCTGGATCACAGCCCCCATCGCCCTTGCGCCTGCCGCCATGGAATTGCATGCGCTGGAGGGGTCGACATGACCGTCAAGCGTCGTATGCGCCCCGGCAAGGATGCCGTCCGTTTGCAGCCAGGGGTTCAACTCGCGGATGCGGTCGGGGCCGATGATCTCCATCTCGAAACCCACATTGGCGGCGAAGCCCTGGACATGGGCAAACCAGTCCACCTCTTCGGGCGTGGTGGCGATGCGGATGCCGCCGCAGCCGTGCCAGCCGGTTGGATGGCCGGTCAGCGCCTCTAACCGGGGATACAGCGTGTTGCTGTAATGGTGGATCTTGGCCATGTTGTAATTGCCGATGAATGACGGGCATTGCCCGGCAGCGTGCCAGGTTGATCCGCTGGTCAACTCGGCCTTTTCGATCAGCAGAACATCCGTCCAGCCTGCCTCGGCCAGGTGATAGGCCAGACCAACCCCCATCATGCCGCCGCCGATGATCACCACTTTTGCATGGGTCTGCATGGTCTTCCCCTTTACCAGACGCCGTTGCCGGACCGCATCCGGTCGCGCGGCAGGATGATGTTGTAGTTGGCCCGGATCGTCGCATCGACCTCGTCGCCAATATGGCGCGGATAATGCTCGGCCAGAATCTTGCGCACCCGGTCGCGCGCCACTTCGCGCGTATCCCGTGCCCCGGCGTCTTGCCATTCGCTGATGCTGCGGCGATCGGCGATGTCGGGATAGACGTAGTCGGTCTTCATCCGCGCAAAAGTCTGTGCATGTCCAAGGTAATGCCCCACCCCCATCACAGTGTCGCGGATCACCTCGAAGTTCAGCGTATCGGTGCTGACCTCGATCCCCTTCACCGTGCGTAAAATCGCGCCCAAAAGGTCGTTGTCGATGACATAGCCCTCGAATGTAGTCCCCATGAGCGACCCCTGCATCCCCGCACATTCATGGATCATCGTGGCACCAGCTTGTGCTGCCAATGACACGGTATAACCCTTTTCGCCGCCGCTTTGCGCATCGGGCAGTTTGCTGTCGGTCATGCCCGCCGGGACCGAATTGGGCAGATCGTAGAAATTCGCCATCTGGGCGCAGGCGGCCGACAACAGCGCCTGCTCGCCAGAGCCGCCCGACATAGCCCCGGTGCGAAGGTCTGACACGAATGGCCAAGCGGCAAAGATGCCCCTGCAATCGGGGTCGAGGATGTTGCACAGGATCAGCCCCGCCAGCACCTCGGCGCAGGCTTGCGCCACCGCCCCGGCCAAGGCGGCAGGTGCCGTCGCTCCGGCCTGACCCGCCGACACCAAAAGGATCGGCATCCCCGCCAACACCGCCGCCTCCAGCGCATCGCAGCTTTCGGTGGCAAAACGCATCGGCGGCACCACATGGCAGCAGACGGCAGTGCAGAACGGGCGTTCGCGGTGACGGCCTTCGCCCCCCGCCACTGCATCCAGCATGGGCTGCACCGCGCGCACCGAAGCGCTGTCGGTATAGCTGACCGCAATCGACTTGGTCGTGCCCGCAAGGCAGGCATAGGTGGTGTTCATATCCAGATCGAGGATGGTCTTGGCATCCCGCGCCACGATGGACCGGTGATACCAGTGGATATTGTCCAGCCGGTCCACCAGCCGCGCAATGTCGTAAAGATCGGCCACCGTGCTTTCGCGGTAGCGGCCAGTCTCAAAGTCCATGATCGTCGGTGCCGCACCCCCCGTGCCCGTATGCACCCGCTGCCCGCCAATTTCGATGTCATGCATCGGGTCAATGCCGTGCAGCGTAAACTTGCGCCGCGTTCGCGCAATCACATCCTCGACCAGCGCCCGGGGAAAGCGCAGGCGGCCGTCGCCATCCACTTTGCAGCCCGCCGCCACCGCCCGCGCCTCAAGGCTGGGCGTCAGCTGCGACAGGCCAAGGTCCTCCAGCAGCCGCAAGACCAACTCGTGAACCTTCAACATCTCGGCGTCGGTCAGGGGCTTGTAGCGGCCACCCACCATGCCCGCGGGCACAGTCGATGCGGCAGGCGGGGCTTCGACACGGGTGCGGCGTCCGGCGCGTCGCGGGGAAAGTTCAGTCATGGCACGGCCCCCAAAGGAATACTCTGATGCCAGCTAGCACTGCATCCTTGAACCGTTCAAACGATCATTTCGTATGTGTCGCATTCCCCTGTGTTATGCCAAGGTATGTGTCGCATTCCCCTGTGTTATGCCAAGCCTGTCCTGCCCTGCGGCCTCATCGCTGATCCAGTCCAGAAAAGCCCTGATACCGGGGGCAAGGGCGGCAGTGCTGGATGTGCACAGGTAATAGCCGTCCCGCGTTTCCAGTGTGCGATCCACCGGGCAGATCAACCTCCCCTCGGCCAGCAGCGGATCGGTGACATAGCTCCACCCCAGGGCCACGCCATGGCCCGCCTCGGCTGCCTGCAAGACCATCGGATAAGAGTTGAACCGCAATCCGCGACGCACCGGTTGCCCGTTGACCCCCTGGCGCAATAGCCAGCTGCGCCAGTCCACGCCCCCAAACGACGGTTTGCCGTATTCAAGGTGCAACAGCGTCTGGTCCAGCAGATCTTCAGGCCGGTGCACTTCTGGATGGTCGCGCAAATAGGCCGGGCTGCACACCGGATAGACCCGTTCGCCGAACAAAAGCCGCGCATCCAGCCCGTCCCATTTGCCCGACCCGAACAGGATCGCCACGTCCACGTCGCCAGTGCCCGGCAATACCTGCTGGTCGGTTGCCAGCACACGCAGATCTACATCCGGTTGCAGCGTGCCAAAGCGTTCCAATCGCGGCATCAGCCAGAACCACGCAAAGGCAACAGAGGCGCTGACCGTGATCTGAGACGCCTTCGCCACCGCGCCAAGTGCTGCAAGGCAATCGCTGATGTCCTCCAGCCCGCGCGTCACTGACCCGAACAGCCGTTCTCCTTCTGCCGTCACTTCAATGGCGCGATGCAGACGGCGAAAAAGCCGCAGGCCAAGTGCATCCTCAAGCGTCTTGATCTGTCTGCTGACCGCGCTTTGCGTCAGGCAAAGTTCGCCAGCAGCGAGCGTGAAGCTGCGGTGGCGCGCAACCGCTTCAAAGGTGTGAAACAGGTCCAAGGTTGGCAGATGGTACTTGCTCACAGACTTCCTTTCTCTTCTGGCGCCTGACCGATCTTGAAATTGGTGACTGGTCGATGAAAGCCAGTCTACCAGAAACCCACCGGCTTTGGCGCGTGCGAATTCCAAGAGCGCCCTGACCGCAGCCGGGAAGGGCATTCGGCGGCAATATGGCCTTCTGACAATAAATCAGAAGGATGACACAGGCGACACCGGCATTGTTGGATTGAAGGTTGATTGAAGCGATCCATTTGTCGCCCTTCCGGGTGGAGACGAATGACTGTTTTCGCTGATGAGTTCAAAACCCTTGTGTCCAAACATCGGTCCGCTTTCCGCATTTGACGTGATTTGTCAGCGCGCAACAGTTAGGTGCAAGCAAAGCAGTCAAGCCACCACCCGCAACTGTGGACTGAGCATCTCGCTGACTGCGCTTACCACAGCGCGCAGTGGCGCTTCGATTAGATGCGCGTAGCGCTGGGCGGTGCCGATCTGGGTGCGGTCGAGCGGCCGCCCGATCATTTTCAGCGATGCACCGCCCAACACAAGGGACGGGGCAAAGGTATGGCGCAGATCGTGGATGCGCACGTCGGGGATTTCTGCCTGCACGCGCATCCGCTGCCAGAACCGTTTGAGGCCAACCACTGGCTGCCTTGGCACATCGCCGGGGAAGAGGAAGCGGCTGCCCTTCGGCACCGCATTTGCAGTGTAGCCGGATCAGGGCCACTGCCTGATGCGAGATCGGCA
>JAAFIJ010000183.1 GCA_013298675.1 Rhodobacterales bacterium
GGTGCTGTCAAAGTGGTGATTGTGCAGGTCGCGCGTCTTGACCGGCAAGGTTTGGGCAAACGAATGGGTATGGTCTTCCATGCAAATGTTCCTTGTGATTGAGGGGGAAGGTGCCGGTTTCCGGTCCAATGGCCGGACTGGGCGCAAGGTCAGGGGCCGGGATGGCCTTTGGGATCAACCTGTGATGGCAGGTCAGATCAGAGGGTTTCAGCAAGGATGATCGTCGGCGGTGCGGTGACACCTGCACGCACCATCGCGTCCTTCAGAGCCGGGTGCTGAAGAAACCCATTTGCGGCCTCGATCGATGGGAAACGGTGGATGACCACCACCATCGACGGGTTGGCAGGATCGACAAAGACTTCGGCACCGGTCACGCCCATGGCATCGCGGGTCGATTGGGCCTTGTCATAGATGACACGCCAGGCGGCATAGTCGGCGACCGGTTGGCTGATCACGGCCAGCACTGGCCCGGGCGTTGATTGTTCCGGCGGTATCGCCGCGCCCACGCTGTAAGAACCGGCCACGGCAATCGCGCTGACAAAGGCGATCGCGAATGCAGCAGACAGATGTTTTGAAATAGCCACTTCAGCCTCCATTATAGATTTGGATGAGATGCATTCACACCCCCCGACCGAATTATTGTGCCCGGGCGGGGAAAGAGTCTTTCAGACGGCGTTAGAGAGGATGACGCTCGGCGGAGCAGTGACACCGCCGCGCTGCATGGCGGCCCCGAGGTCCGCGTTGGCAAAGAAGCTTTGCGCCGCGTCCATCGAGGGAAAGCGGTGCAAGATCACGAGCATCAGCGGGTTGGCGGAGTCTGTGAACACCTCGGCCCCGGTTACCCCGGCAGCTGCGCGCAGGGGTTCTACTTCGTCATAAACGGCGCGCCAAGCGGCATAGTCGGCGACCGGGTGGGTCACCACGGCCAGCACCGGGCCAAGGGCTGCTTCCTCTGCGACCGCGGCGATCGGTGCGCCATAATAGGCTGCCATTGCAGCGGCCCCGGCAAATGCGTATTTTCCAGCTTCACGACGATTCATAGTCTTTATCCTTTTATATCATTGTGTTGCGTATGAATGATACTTTGCCACGTTGCTTTCGCAGCCAGTAGTGCCTTTGAAAAAGAACCACTCTGCATTTTTGCAGAACTAGAGTACACTCTGCAGATGTATGAATGGAGCGACCTGCGAATTTTCCTTGCCGTGGCCCGCGAAGGCTCCACGCTTGCAGCGTCGCGTCTGCTGAACATGAACCAGACAACAGTCAGCCGCCGGATCGAGGCGCTGGAACACGCGCTTGGGCTGGCGCTTTTCACCCGCACCACGCGGGGTTTTGCGCTGACCCCGCAGGGGCAGGCGCTGCTTCAGAAAGGCAAAGCGGTGGAGGTCGCAGCCACGGATGTCGAGGTCGAAGCGACGCGGTTAACCCGTGACCTGTCCGGCTCGATCCGGGTGACCGCCCCCGAGGCGATGATGACCCATCTGTTGGGCCCGATCATGCTGACTTACCGCACAATTCACCCTGAAGTCCGGTTCGAAAACCTGTCGGCAGAGCACCGTATCAGCCTTGAAAAGGGTGAAGCCGATATCGCCTTTCGCGCGACCAATGGAGAGTTGGGCAGTGATACACTGATTTCGGTGCGCCTGCCGAACATCACATGGGGGGTCTATTGCTCGGAAGCTTATGCACAGTGCAATGGGATACCGCGGTCGATGATCGAGATGAAAGACCATGCGATCGTGGCCTACAGCGGGTTGGTCGCCACGCTGCATTTTTCGCGCGCTTTCATGAGCTTTGTGAATGACGCGCAGGTAGCAACGACAAGCAATTCGACCCTGAACATGGCGGGGACGGTGCGGGCCGGGCTGGGTGTCGGGCTTTTGCCGCTGATGATTGGCCTTGCGACACCGGGCCTTGTGCTGTGCTTTCCGCCACCTTTGGAAACCGACAGCCAGTGGTGGCTGGTGGCGTCACCCGAAGCCTATCAGCAACCGCGCGTGCGCAGTTTCATGGCCTTTGCTGCAGAGCGGATCCGACAGGACAAATCCGGCGGGCTGCGAAACTAGCGACTGAGCAGGCGCGCCAGAGCGGCAAAGCCAACGTGCAGGTCTGCAGATAGGCGATGCGACATTCGCAGCCTGACACGGAGCCGCCAGGGCACTTGAACCAAAGATGGTCGAACGCCTAACCTACCTCTTATGCCAAATGGCCGCTTCTGCAGAATCGGAACGCAGCTCCACGTCTGCCGAAGGGCTGCTTTCCGCCCCTTTCACCGCGAGGCGTGGCTGCCTGTCGAGATAGGCCAATGCCGGCCAGACAGCCCAACACGCGGAATGCTTCAAAGCGGCCACTCAGGCACGACGCAGCATGCAACCCCAGACTGCCCATATTGCCTAACTAGCGAAAGGTAATCAGATTAAGCACGCGTCAGAATTGGATATTAAATTATTCCAGAAGCGCACCAGAAAAGGGAGCCCGGCGTGTCGCGAAAGCCGCAACCAGACCGTCAGGCCCGTTGACCTGCCCGGAGCCCGAGGAAGATACATCTCGTCATGTCATTTCCGAAATGATCCTCAAGGAGAGACTCTCACCAAAGCCTGCGATCCCCTATGACGTCTCGTCTATCCGAAACGGACTGCTTCAGCTGCCGTATTGAATCCAATAGTTCTTTGTGACTGTCGGCAGCAGAGTAGGATAATACTTGCAGATTGTAGTTCGAGGCCAATAGGCTTTTGTAGTCGTCACTTTGTTTTCCAGAAAGCAACACATAGTGTGCGGGGGTCCCGGAGAACGACCGTGCATACTGTTCTAACAATAAGTTGAGGTCTGGATCACTCATGCCGCATCCAATAAAAATGAATGTATGGGTTAGGAACAACGCGTCAAGTACCCGATAGAAATTGTGAAACTTGTGGCGAGCATTCGCATAATCTTCCCGTGTAAATATTAGCTTGTCAGGTGTATTAATACATCCGTGAACTTTCAGTATTAGTCGTTGATCGACGCCACCTCTTAGAACACGTGGTATATCGTCGTCATAGAATGTTTTAACCTTTAAGAAGTTTTCTGTCTGCTTCAGTGCAAAATCATCATATATTTTGTCAAAATTTGGTGTCGCCACAATAGAAGAATCCAACTCTAATATCGCCTTGTGAATTTCCGCACTTTTAAACTTCGGGGCTAAGAACTGCTCTTCAATATACTCGATCCAACTCAGGCGCATACGATTCTTGATGATTTGGCAGCAACCAAGATAATCGTTTTCCCTTAGCAAACGCCTCATTTCTACCCTGTTTCCATCGCAGCGTTCGATACCAGACTCAAGAACAGCTTTCCATGATGGCGGGCTACCGCCCGCTTCACTCTGTGAACTCATCGACACGCCCGCTCCCAAAAAAAGCACAGAGCGCCGGCGAGCAACCGATTCAACAACTTCTTTCGGCCACTTAATCATTTGAACGACTCAATATTCTCAATAAAGCGAACTGCTATTTCCCGATAAAGATCGTCAGCTTCGGCAACTTTTACAAAGTGGGCCCCAACAATGCCGTCAGAAGATTTAAGCTCAAAAATTGGTTTGCGGCTCGACTGCGACATAGGAACCAAGCTGTGCAAATTCGGTATGGTACCCATGTGAAAATTTAGCGGTCTTTGTGAATATTTTCCTGATGTGACCATACTTTTCTCGATGGCCGCCGGGATAGTATTCATTATCTTCTCGTATGCTTTGACTGGCCGGCGGCTGCCCAAAGAGTCGCGTTTTGCAGTATATTGTTGATTTACATAGCCGAGAAGATTAAGGCGAAATTCCAAATCATCTACTTCTACATCAGAAAGATCCGCGACTGAAGATATATTCAGATCAAGTCGCTTTCTCCAACTTGAAATCCAAGCGGCAATATTTTCGGTCGCTCTCACGCTAAATATATCTATAGAAAGGGGGAGCAGAAAAAAATCGCACGAAATTAGAGCAGATCTGTTAATGGAACCAAGCGATGGCCCCATATCAAAGAGCACATAGTCATATGCCTTACACGCCGAAAGCATTTCCCTAAACAGAAAAGTAGTGCGTAACCCCCGAACCCCACTCGAATTCCAGTCAGCTGCCAGAGTATCTTCTATAAGTGCGAGGCGGGGATCACCCAACAAGACGTCAACGTTAAATGCCTGCGAACGTCGAAACTCATGCGTAGCTGAAAAACCCTTACCCTGCGAAAGCGGGCGAGCCATGGAATAAATGGTATAAAGAGATTTTTTATCATAAATTTCTTCCAGGACATCATCGTCGAACATGTACTGCGTAGCGTTGGCTTGGGGGTCAGCATCAACAATAAGCACTTTCTTATTTCGCTTTGCCAATGCAGCGGCAAGATTGCAAAGGAGTGTTGTTTTTCCAACTCCGCCTTTGTTTGTGAATACGGCAACGGATTTCATATCAATTGTCCTGGAATCTAGCGCGTTTTGACTGTTGAAATGTCTCGCACGTTTCAACAGCGCTGTCGACTAGTTGATCGGTCTCGCGAGGTCGCACGTCTGCGCAAAATCCTGGCCGGCAATCGATATATGCAAGGTCAAGCAGTTCAGTCACGCGCCCATTTTTTGACTTTGCAAAGTGCGTTATGTGCGCTTCGCCGCCGCTCGTGCTGGGAGGAGCGAAGGGCCGTTATCGCAGGATCATGCTAGCGAGATGCCGCAGCGCGTCAGACCGGTTGCCGCCCCTTTCGCCGCGAGGCGTGGTTGCCTGTCAAGATCGGCCCTTAGCGGACGATCACGTCGGATCGGACTGCTTTCGGCGGCGGCCATTTGGATTCCGAGCGGCTTTACCTTGCGTTCATTGGGCCTATCTCATTTAGGCACGGACCATGGCATGCGTGCACCTCATGTCAGGATTCCGCCCTCTTTGCCGTCTTTTGGACGACGGACAGCAGCCAGTCGACAAAGGTTTCTGTGTCGGGATGGTTGATCCCACCTGCCGGCTTGATCAGATGGAAGGCTTCGTCGATGGGCACTGCCAGATCAAACGGGGCCACGAGACGGCCTGTTTCAATGGCATGTCCGGCGAGCGACTTGCGCCCCAAAGCCACGCCTGCGCCTTGGGCCGCCAATTCGAACGCCGTCAAGGACGTATCAAGATGCAGGCCGGACCCTGAATCCACCCCGACGGTCCCGGACGCTTTCAGCCAGATGCCCCAGCCTTCGTGATAGCCCAGCACATGCAACAAACGGTGGTGTCGCAGGTCAGTGGGGGTTTGAATCTGACACTTGGGGGAACAAAGTGGAGTGATCGTCTCCCATGTCAGGCGATGACTGTTGAAGCCCGGCCAATGTCCGGTGCCGTATTGGATATCAAGATCAAAGTCCTGTGCATCCGCAACATCATTCCAGACGCTGGACAGCAGGCGGATCGACTTGCCTGGATGCCGCTCAAGGTAATCGGGCAAACGCGGGGCCAGCCAGTTGACGGCAAAGGACACCGCGCAACGCAGGGTCAGCGCGTTGGTGCGGCGCTGGCCGAACACTTCACGCGTGCCCATCGCCAAGCGTTGCAGCGCGTCCTGCACCTTGGGCAAATAAGCCGCGCCGGATTTGGTAAGTTCCAACCCACGTGGATGGCGTAGGAACAAGGGCTGGCGC
>JAAFIJ010000184.1 GCA_013298675.1 Rhodobacterales bacterium
CGAAAATGCGGTCGTTGCCAGCACCTCCCGAAATGGAATCGTTCCCGTCCATTCCGTTCAATAGGTTTGCGCCAAAGTTGCCGGTCAGCTTGTTGTCTGACGCGTTGCCTGTGGCGCTCAGTGCGTTGCCGCCCAGCAGTTCCACGGCCACTGGTCCAGTGTTCAGTGTAACACTACCCGAAGTCACAAACGTATTGCCGTTTCGAAAGTCAAGTTTTACGTTCCCAAGGCTCATGTCCAAAGTGATCGAGTAAGCGATCCCTTTGCCGATCATACCTGTAACGTTCACAGCATTGCTTGCGGTCAAGCCAAGGGCATAGCCGCCGTTCGCCTCTGAAACTGTAGATAGACCTTGCGCGCCAAAACTGACGCCCCCACGGCCTTCGCCGACAGAATAGAAATTGTCACCATCCGTGTCGCGGTACTGTACCCCAGTCAGAAAAGTCTTGCTGCCCGAGGTTCCAAACAATTCTGTCACCATCGACGCGTTATAGTTGTTTCCGCTTTGGGTGAAGATTCCTTGCTCTTGCGCAATGCCGACTTCCTTGAAGCTGTCAAAAAGCAAATTCACTCGGTGTCCCGCGCTGATGAAAAGCGCCTTATGTTGTTGGCCGATTGCAGCAACCAAATCGATTGTTCCGGTCGAGCCTTGCACAGCAATATTCTCGCCAACCGTACTCCAGGTATAGCCCGCAGCCGTGGCGCGTGTGCCGGGTGAAGAGCCACCAGATCCGGTGTGCGAAAAGATATCGGTCGAAAGCATCCACTGCGAATGCGCAATCGCTGCGTTTTCCAGCAAGGAATTCGCCGCCAGAACTTGCCGAGTTTGGGTCCCAAGTTGGTTTGGCGTCAAACCGGCATTTAGATCAACGCCAGAGCGCGCGGCTTCTCCCACAGGGTCAAGCCGCGTGCGGTTGATCAATTCAAGCAAATATTGTTCAGCAGCGGTTAACGGCATCATTCCTCCTTAGTGCTCTTTTCGCGCATTAACACTTAATGCGGAAAAAAGGCAGCAAAGCGGCAATTCGATGTCAGTGCAGTCTGAACTCAACGGCTTTTGAACAATGATCCCAATATCCCGCGGATGACCGCTTGCCCGGTTTTTGAGGCTATTTGCCGTGCAAAACTTTTCACCATTGTCTCGCCAAGGGAATCGGACCGGCTTGAACGGCTGCGCGGTTGCGAAGACGGACGATCCCCATCATAGCGCCGGGCATTTTGGAATTCTCGCTCGGCTTGGGTGCGACGGCTTTCATCGGCTTCAGTTGCAGCGGTCGCTTTGGCGGCGGCATCGGCCTTGGCGCGCAGGCGTTCATAAGCGCTGTCGCGGTCAACAGTTTGGGTGTATTTTCCCGCCATATCCGATCGCGCCATGATTTGCGCGCGCAACGCAGGGTCGATCGGCCCCAGTTGTGACGAAGGCGGGCGAATAAGCGTCCGCTCAACAATGCCCGGAATGCCTTTTGCCTCTAGGAAAGAGGTCACCGCTTCACCCGTACCGACATCGCGGATCGCATCTTCGGTCTTGAAACGCGGGTTGTCGCGGTAGGTTTCCGACGCAAGCTTGAGGTCCTTTTGATCTTTGGCTGTAAAAGCGCGCAAGGCGTGCTGCACCCGGTTGCCCAATTGGCCCAAGATCAAATCAGGGACGTCAGCCGGGTTTTGGGTGATGAAATACACCCCAACACCCTTGGAGCGGATAAGCCGCGCCACTTGTTCCACCTTGGCCACAAGCGCGCGGGGGGCGTCTGTGAACAAAAGATGGGCCTCGTCAAAAAAGAACACAAGTTTGGGTTTGTCCGGGTCGCCTATTTCGGGCAGTTGTTCAAAGAGTTCTGACAACAGCCACAACAGGAATGTCGCATAAAGACGCGGGCTGTTCATCAATTTGTCAGCAGCCAGAATGTTGATCATCCCTGCCCCATCGGCGTCTGTGCGCATCAGATCGTCCAGATCCAAAGCCGGTTCGCCAAACATTTGCGTCGCACCTTGATTTTCCAGCACCAGCAAACGGCGTTGAATAGCCCCCACAGAGGTGGTGGACACAAGCCCATATCGTGCAGAGATTTCATTTTCATGCTCTGCGATAAAGGTCAGTAAGGCTTGCAAATCCTTTAGGTCCAAAAGCGGCAACTCTTCCTCATCGGCAAGACGGAAGGCGACATTCATCACACCTTCTTGGGGTTCGGTCAGTTCCAGCAAACGACTAAGCAGCAAGGGCCCCATTTCTGCGACAGTGGCGCGGATCGGGTGGCCTTTTTCGCCAAAAAGGTCCCAAAAGGTCACCGGAAAGGCGCGATATTGCAGATCTAAACCAATAGTCTGGCTGCGTTTGACAAAAGCGTCATGCAGTTTGTGCTCGGCAGAGCCTGCCGCCCCGATCCCCGACAAATCACCTTTGACATCGGCCATAAACACCGGAACACCCTCGGCAGAAAAGCCTTCGGCCAGAACTTGAAGGGTCACGGTTTTGCCCGTGCCGGTGGCCCCGGCAATCAACCCGTGACGATTCCCGAATTTCAGCAAAAGGGATTGTGGTGCCAGATAGCCATCACCGCCACCGCCTACAAAAATTGTCTCACTCATCGGGTGCCCTCTTGAAGTTCCATAGATTACACTGCGGTGCAATTCCGCTCGGCGTCAAAATACATTGTTAATCTTGTTGTGCCAGTCTGATGTTACAAACCTGCGGTTTCGTGGCGTTTTGTAACTCCTCCCTGTCAGACTTGGCCGCGCATTCTGGGAATGCGCGGCTTTTTTCTGCTCGCGCTTTGCGGGTTCGCCATCTGTTGCGCGAAAATGGTATTGACGCTGAAACCAATTCTGCCTACGGTTTCGCTCATAAGTCGGCCAGTCCGACAGGGAGCAAAAAACGTACAAAAAGGGTCGGGTCTCCGGCCCTTTTTGCATTTCAATTTGGGCAAGAATTCGCGCAAACCTGTTGAGATGGCTGGTTTTAATGCCTGACTTGTCTGAAACGGCATGTTAAAGCCTGCGCAAACAACAAAGGGTATCAGCAATGTCTTTGACGGGAACGATCCGCAACATTGGGTTTGGGCTTTCACTCGGCTGCGGTCTTTGGATCGGCGCGGCATCGGCACAGGAAACCGCAGCACCGGCCGAGGCCGCGACCACTGCGACTCCCGCAGCTGAACCAGAACTGTCGATGGGTGTTGCCCCGGGAACTGAGGGCAGCGGGTTAAAGACCGCCGAAACTGCTGTTGTCGGCGAAACCTATCTCGCGACACGGTTTGAACTGTGGGAACAACGCTGCATCAAAACTGCCGATGGGTCTGATCCATGCCAGCTTTATCAACTGCTAAAGGACAACACCGGCAATGATGTGGCCGAGGTCAGTCTGTTTGCGATGGCACCCGGCAATCAGGCAGCGGCCGGCGCAAGTGTTGTTGTCCCCCTTGAAACGCTTTTGACCCGCAATCTGGTTATTGCCATCGATGGCGGCGAAACCAAGGTTTATCCCTTTACCTTTTGTGCGTCCCTCGGATGTGTCGCCCGTGTCGGGTTTACCGAAGCTGAAGTCACTCAGCTTAAGGCCGGCGCGCAAGCCACAGTAACCATCGTTCCTGCCGCAGCACCCGACCAAACGGTGGCACTTACCTTGTCACTAAAGGGATTCACTGCCGGATTTGAGGCGGTCAAGGCGACGTTACCCAAGCAGTAAACCTGGGTTGATCATACAAAGCACTGCATCATGCCATGATGCGGTGCTTTTTTTGCCCGAGATTATCCCCGCCCAAAGATCAACACAGAGTTTAACCCCCCAAAGGCGAACGCATTGCTAAGGCAGTACGCAATATCTTTGTGGCGCGCGACATTTGCGACGTAATCCAGATCGCAAGCCGGGTCGGGCAGCTCATAGCCAATCGTCGGGGGAATTGTGCCGCGCTGAAGGGCCATCAGACAAGCCAACACCTCTATCGCACCTGTAGCACCGATCGCATGACCATGCATGGACTTGGTCGACGAGACCAGCAAATGGCGCGCATGATCGCCAAAAACCGCATGGATCGCCGCCGTTTCCACCCGGTCATTTACAGTGGTCCCTGTGCCATGGGCATTAATATAGCCAATGTCCTGTGCCGTCAGACCTGCATCTTCCAAAGCCCGTTGCATGGTACGAGCTGCACCTTCAGCCGATGGCTGCACGATGTCATAAGCATCCGCGGTCATTGATTGACCCAAAATTTCGGCCAAAATGGGCGCGCCGCGCGCAAGGGCGAGATCACGGTCCTCGAGGACAAAGATTGCCGCCCCCTCACCTTGAACCATGCCGTCGCGATTGGCTGAAAACGGGCGGCAGGCTGATTTGGACATCACGCGCAACCCCTCCCATGCCTTGAGGCCGCCAAAGGTCAACATCGCTTCGGCCCCGCCGCAAATCATCGCAGGTACGCTACCCGATCGCACCATCTGAAAGGCAAGCCCGATCGCGTGATTGGACGATGCACATGCCGATGATAGCGAAAAGCTGGGTCCATGCAGCCCAAATTCCATAGAGACATGACTGCTGGCAGAAGATGACATCAGGCGGGGCACGGTCAACGGATGCACGCGGTTTTTGCTCTGTTCGAACACAGCGCGGTAACTGTCCTCGCTTGTGCCAAGCCCACCTCCCGCCGTCCCGATGATGACACCGGTTTGGTCTCTGACCGATGCCAACGGCAGACCAGAGTGCGCGATCGCCTGCCGCGCGGCGACAAGGGCAAACTGCGCGTAGCGGTCGAGCAGGCCAAGTTGGTTTCGATCAAAATGCGCCGTTGGATCAAACCCTTGCACTTGCGCACCAATTTTCACTGAAAGGCGATCAAGGTCTGGAAATTGCAATGGGCCAATCCCGCAGGTCCCAACAGTGAGCGCTTGGTAAGTTCCAGCAACATCATGGGCTAGGGCGTTGATGGTGCCCGCGCCGCTGATCACCACCCGCTTCATTTGGCGGCTACTAATTTTGTCACAGCCCGTGCGATCGATTCGGCCGTACTCAGATCGAATTGACCAGCCGCCGGCTCGTTGGCATTAAAGGGAACAGAAATATCAAACGCCTCTTCAATCGCGAAAATAGCCTCTACCATGCCCAGACTGTCGATCCCCAGTTCGGCCAAAGGTGTCTCAAGAGCGATATCGTTTGGGTCAAGCAATGCTTGCTCGGCGATAATCTGGATAATCTGTTGGGCAATTTCCTGCGTCATGTGACGTTTGTATCCAAAGCCAATTATTCATCCGAAGGTGCAAGTGACATTGACTTTTCGATCTCTGCCACGCGTGCGGCAAGGCGCGGCAAGCGGCGCAAGGCTTTTTGCATCTCGATGTGTGTTTCCATTTTTACGGCGGGATAGCCCAACAAGACGCGACCACTGGGAGCATTGGTGAAAATCTTGGTCCCACCACCGGCGATCACATCGTCGCCAACAAAGATATTGTCATTGACGCCGCATTGCCCGGCCATAACCACCCGGTCACCGATCCGAGCGGAGCCTGCGATGCCGACCTGTCCGCAGATCAGGCAATCGCGACCGATTTGGACGTTGTGGCCAATATGAACCAGGTTGTCCAGCTTGGTGCCCTGCCCGATCGTGGTGTCGCGGATCGTACCACGATCAATG
>JAAFIJ010000187.1 GCA_013298675.1 Rhodobacterales bacterium
TCGAACGCGCGCAGCCAAGTCAACGGGGGCAGATCAAGGTTCATCGGACACTCCAAAACCCAGCCATAACTATTTGTATGGGTGGTGCCCCGGAATACGTCGTTTGACCAAAACCCGCCAGAGCGATCATTCATGGGGCAACCAAGAGAGGTCCCATGTTCCAAGTATTCCCCACCGCACGTCTGCGCCCCTCGCCGTTCTATGCATCCGCCGTGGCGGAAGGCATGACTGCTGCCAGCATCTACAACCGCATGATCATGCCGACCTCTTACGGTGATCCCGAGGGCGAGTATTGGCGGTTGATCAACGGGGTTTCGCAATGGGATGTGGGCGTTGAACGTCAGGTGCAGCTGAAGGGGCCGGATGCCGGGCGTTTGGCACAGATACTCAGTCCGCGTGATCTGTCGACCTGTAAGGTGGGTCAGGGCAAGTATGTGCCGCTGTGCAACCATCGCGGCACCATCATCAACGATCCGATCCTGTTGAAACTGGCCGATGACCTTTACTGGCTGTCCATTGCCGATAGTGACATCTGGTTCTGGGCCAGCGCGATTGCCGCCGAACGGGGGCTGGATGTTCAGGTGTCTGAACCCGATGTTTCGCCGATGGCGCTGCAGGGCCCCAAGGCAGAGGATGTGGTGGCGCATGTCATGGGCGATTGGGTGCGGGGGCTGAAATACTTTTGGTTCCGCGAGACTGAAATCAATGGCATTCCGGTGGCGGTACAGCGCTCTGGCTGGTCAAAACAGGGCGGGTTTGAGATTTACCTCAAGGATGGCAGCCGTGGCGCCGAACTTTGGAACATTTTCAAAGAGGCCGGTCAGCCCTGGGGTATCGGCCCCGGCGCGCCCGCCACGGCAGAGAGGACGGAAAGCGGTCTGGTCTCGGTCGGCGGAGATACCGATGATATGACCAACCCATTCGAAGTGCGCTTGGGCAAGTATGTCGATCTGGATGTGGCTGATGATGTGGTCGGCATTGCTGCCCTGCGACGCATCAACGCTGAAGGCGTAAAGCGTCATCAGCTGGGTTTGGTTCTGGAAGGCGCAACCCCAGCGCCCCTTGGCTTCCGCCGCGAAGATATCCTGCGCAACGGTCAGCGTATCGGCATGATGACCAACTGCGTCTGGTCGCCGCGGATGCAGGCCAACATCGGCTATGCCCTGATTGACGCAAGCGTTCCGGCGGGCGAAACTGTTCAGGTGCAACGCGGCACTGGCCCGGTCGGTGCGCGCCTTGTCCCCTTGCCCTTCCTTTAATGATCCGTCATGCACGCAAAGTTTGAAAGCCCAACGTGGCAGCAGGCAAATTATGTGGCCCTTTCACCCCTCTCTTTCCTGAAGCGGGCAGAGAAGGTTTACGCCGACAGACCTGCCACCACTTGCGGTGAGATCACGCGAACCTGGAGCGAGGTCGGCCTGCGCTGCCGGTCGCTCGCGGCTGGGTTGGCCACGCACGGCGTGGGAATTGGGGATACGGTCGCGATTCTTGCACCCAACGGGCCCGAGCTTTTCGAGTTGCACTATGCCGTGCCCTTGCTGGGCGCAGTGTTGAACGCAATCAATACCCGCTTGGACGCCGAGACCGTGGCCTATATTCTTGAGCATTCCGACGCTGTGATGGTGATCGTAGATTCGGCGCTGGATAAGCTTCTGGCAGATGCCTTCGACCACCTCGGCCGGAAATTGCCCGTCCTTGGCATTGACGCGTGTGAAAGCCTGACTATTCATTCGCCGATGGACTGGGCGCTTCCTGCTGACGAAGGGCGGGCTTTGGCGCTGAACTATACGTCCGGCACCTCTGGTCGGCCCAAGGGGGTAATTTACCATCATTGTGGTGCTTACTTGATGGCGATGGGAACGGTGGCCGGCTGGGCCTTACCGCCCAATCCCACCTATCTGTCGGTTGTGCCCATGTTTCATTGTAACGGCTGGAACCACCCTTGGGCGATGGCCGTGGTCGGTGGCCACATGATCTTTTCCCGCGAGGCGACACCTGCCAAGCTTCTGGCCGTTATAGCCCGCCACCGGGTCACGCATTTCGGCGCGGCACCCATCGTGCTTCAAATGCTGTGCGATCAGGCCCGCCAACCCTTTTCGCCAACGATCAAGGTGCTGACCGCAGGGGCCCCGCCGCCGCCGTCCGTGCTGGAAAAGGCTGCGCTCTTGGGGATGGAAGTGATGCAGGTCTATGGCCTGACGGAAACCTACGGTCATATCGCGCAATGCTTGTGGCACGAGGACTGGGACGCCCTTCTGCCCGAGGTCCGCGCGGAAAGGCAGGCGCAGCAAGGTCTTGCCTTTCCGATGGTCGAGGAAATCCGAGTGGTCGACCGCGCCAGCGGGCTTGACGTGCCACAAGACGGGCTGACACAGGGCGAGATCGCCATTCGTGGGAACACCGTGATGAAGGGTTACTACAAGGACGAAGCGGCCACCGCAGAAGCCTTTAAAGGGGGGTGGTTCTGGTCGGGCGATGCGGCTGTGGTTCATCCAGATGGCTATATTCAGATCCGCGACCGGTTGAAGGATGTCATCATCTCGGGTGGTGAGAATATCTCCTCGGTCGAGATCGAGGCGGTGCTCTACCGCCATCCATCGGTTCAGGCCGCTGCGGTTGTCGCGCGACCCCACGCCAAATGGGGCGAAAGCCCCTGTGCCTTTGTCGAATTGCGCCAAGGTGCCGCAACCTCTGCGGACGAAATCATTGCTTTCTGCCGTGAGCGGATTGCCCACTTCAAAGCCCCCAAGACTGTAGTATTCGGTGAGTTGCCCAAGACAGCTACAGGCAAGATTCAGAAATACGTGCTTCGTCAGGCGGCCCGCGCCATTGGAGAGCAATCATGACCTATGAAGCGCCGCTGAATGATCTCCTCTTTAACATCGCCTTTATCGCGAACAATGGTGCCGACCACGAAATTATCGCCGCGGTGTTGGGCGAGCTCGGTCGTTTTTGTGCCGAAGAAATCGCCCCCCTAAACGCATCCGGCGACCGCGAAGGCTCTCATTGTGACGACGGGCAGGTCACCACGCCAGAAGGGTTCCGCGCGGCCTACGCCAAGTTCGTCAATATGGGATGGCAAGGCTTGCCACACCCTGAAGAGTTCGGCGGCCAAGGCCTGCCTCGGTCCGTGGGCGCTGCTGCAGGGGAAATCCTGAATGCCGCGAATATGAGCTTTGCGCTTTGCCCGCTGCTGACAGACGGTGCGATCGAGGCATTGCGCCATTTCGGCTCTGACGAGATGAAGGCGACCTACCTTCCGCATCTCGTGGCTGGTCGCTGGAGCGGCACGATGAACTTGACCGAACCGCAAGCGGGCAGCGATCTGGCGCTGCTACGCACCCGCGCCGAGGGTCAGGCGGACGGCACCTTTCGTATCACCGGCACCAAGATCTTCATAACCTATGGCGAGCATGATCTGGCGGAGAACATTATCCATCTTGTCTTGGCCCGCACCCCGGATGCGCCGAAAGGGATCAAGGGGATCAGCCTGTTTGTGGTACCAAAGATCCTGCAAGATGGCCGCCGCAACGCCGTCCGCTGCCAAAGCATCGAACACAAGCTGGGCGTCCGTGCCAGCCCGACTTGTGTGCTGGAGTTCGAGGGCGCAACGGGCTTTCTGATCGGCAATGAAAATGCCGGGCTGGAATACATGTTCACCATGATGAACGCCGCCCGTTTTGCGGTGGGCGTTCAAGGTGTGGCCATCTGTGAACGTGCCTATCAGCAGGCGCTGGCCTATGCCAACAGCCGCGTTCAGGGCCGTCCCGTCGACGGGAGTGCCGTTGGCGCGGTGGCAATTATCAATCACCCTGACGTGCGTCGGATGCTGATGCATATGCGGGCTTTGACCGAAGCTTGCCGGTCCATGGCCGCCTATACTGCCGGGCTGCACGATCAGGGCGACACTGCATTGGCAGAGTTTCTGGTGCCGCTGGTCAAAGGGTTCTGCACCGAAGTGGCTGTGCAGGTCACGTCGCTGGGTGTGCAGATCCATGGCGGTATGGGCTTTATCGAGGAAACCGGTGCCGCACAGCACTATCGTGACGCCCGCATTTTGCCGATCTATGAGGGCACGACCGCCATTCAAGCCAATGACCTTTTGGCTCGCAAAACATTGCGCGATAAGGGCGTGACCGCGACTCGCTTGGCCGACATGATCGCCGAGACGGTGGCTGCTTTGCGCCAAGGCTCGCCGACGGCGCAAGAGATTGCGGATCGGCTGGCCGCAGCGCGTGAGGATTTCCAAGCGGTCGTTGCCCGCCTGCACAACGCGGCCCCGAACGAGGCTTACGCTGCCGCCGTGCCCTATCTGATGCTTGCCGGAAATCTTGTCGCGGGCTGGCAGATGGCGCGCGCAGTTCTGGTGGCTGAGGCGGCCAGCAGCGACTTTATGACCGCAAAGATCGCAACCGCGTGGTTTTATACTCATCACATCCTGCCCGAGACCGGCCTGCAGCGCATCCGCGCCGCTTCTGGCCTCTGACACCTTCAAAGGGACTAATTCCATGACCGTTAAAATCGACATCGCACGCTTCAAGAACCTTGAGCTGACAGCGCATGATGATGGCGTCTGGGTCGTCACCCTGAACCGTCCGAACAAGCGCAACGCGTTGGATTCCCACTCGATCGAGGAACTGGTCGAGTTCTTCTCGACAGCACCCCGTGCTGGGGTTCGCGCCGTCGTACTTGCAGCCGCAGGGGACCATTTCTGCGCCGGCCTTGATCTGGTAGAACACCATCAGGCCGACCGCAGCCCCGCCGAATTCATGCATCTGTGCCTGCGCTGGCACGAGGCCTTCAACAAGATGGAATACGGCGGCGTACCGATTATTGCTGCGCTAAAAGGGGCCGTGGTGGGCGGCGGGTTGGAATTGGCCAGTGCCGCACATATCCGCGTGATGGACCAGACCACCTATTTTGCCCTGCCCGAAGGCCAACGCGGCCTTTTCACCGGTGGAGGTGCCACGATCCGCGTTACCGATCTGGTCGGCAAGGCGCGGATGGTCGACATGATGCTGACAGGTCGCGTCTATCAGGGGCAAGAGGCGGTCGATCTGGGGCTCGCGCAATACATCGCCGACGGTTCCAGCCTTGAAATGGCAATCGCGCTGGCCCGCAAGGCTGCCGAAAACCTGCCGCTGTCGAACTTCGCCATCTGCTCGGGCGTCAGCCACATGCAGAACATGTCGGCGCTGGACGCTGCCTATGCCGAAGCCGTGTTGGCAGGAGTCGTCAACACCCAACCCGAAGCCCGCGCCCGTCTTGCCGCCTTTGCTGACAAATCTGCGGCTCGCGTGCGGCCAAATAGTTGAACGCCCGCTGACCCTCGACCTGTCTCCGCGATGGCATTTTTTCCTCCGCAAATTTGCGACCCGGTGGCAGGTGTTGATTTTCACCCAGAATTCGGCCACCGCTGATTATGAATTTCGGTTCATGCTGGGGGCAAGATGTATGTTGTTTCCTTCGTTTTCTTGGCTGTGGATGCCGCAGCGGAGCTTGCCATGAAGCGGAAGCGGTCGATGCCTGTTTCTAGGATGTGGCAGCGGTGGGTGAGGCGATCGAGCAATGTGGTGGTCATCCTGGC
>JAAFIJ010000185.1 GCA_013298675.1 Rhodobacterales bacterium
CCACCGCGTGGGCCGCCCGCATCACCTCGGCCTTCATCGCATCCAGCTTGGCCTGTTCAGGCGAGCGGATGTCCACCGTAAACACCACGCGTCCCGGGATCACGTTGCGGCTGTTGGGAAAAACCTTGACCTGCCCCACAGCGCCCACTGCATTGGGCTGGTGGCTCATCGCGATCTGGTGGACGCGTTCGGTGATCCGCGCCATGCCAAGGCCCGCATTCACCCGCATGTTCATGGGCGTGGAGCCGGTATGGGCGTCCTTACCCGTTAAGGTAATTTCCAACCACCACAGGCCCTGGCCATGGGTGACCACGCCGATCTCTTTGCCCTCGGCTTCAAGGATCGGCCCCTGCTCGATGTGCAACTCCAACATGGCATGCATTTTGCGGGCACCGACGACCTCATCGCCGACCCAGCCGATCCGCTTTAACTCGGCACCGAAAACCTTGCCATCCAGATCGGTGCGCGCATAGGCATAGTCCTGCGTGTGCAGGCCAGCAAAGACGCCAGAGGCCAGCATGGCAGGTGCAAACCGCGCGCCTTCTTCATTGGTCCAATTTGTCACCACAATCGGGTGTTTGGTCTTGATGCCAAGGTCGTTCATCGTGCGAACCACCTCTAGCGCGCCCAAGACGCCCAGCACACCGTCATAGCGCCCGCCCGTGGGTTGGGTATCAAGATGTGAGCCCATGTAAACCGGCAGCGCATCAGTGTCCGTGCCCGCGCGGGTGGCGAACATATTGCCCATGGTATCAACGCCCATCGACATGCCGGCATCATTGCACCAACGAGCGAAAAGATGGCGGCCCTCGCTATCGGCATCGGTCAAGGTTTGGCGATTGCAGCCCCCGGCAATGCCCGGACCAATCAACGCCATCTCTTCGAGACTGTCCCATAGCCGAGCAGAATTGACGCGCTGGTTTGCACCACTTTTTGCCATCGCACTCTCCCCGTTCCGAAAGGGGGTATCCCCCTTGTCCCGAATCGCATCCTGACCATATGGTCAATTCAAAGGCTATAGAAACTGACCAGTTGGTCAATCCATATTTGGGCAATGTCGATGTCTGAAAACATACGCCCCTTGCGGCGCAACGCGATCCGTCAGCAGAACGAAACGCTGATTTTGCAGGCCGCCGAAAAGGTGTTTGCCGAGGCTGGTTTTGGCGGCGCAACCATGCAGTTGATCGCGGATGTCGCAGGTCTGCCAAAGGCCAATCTGCACTATTATTTCGCCACCAAAGAAGAGCTTTATCGCTGTGTGGTCGAAAACATCTTTGAAATCTGGCTTCAGGCAGCGGCGTCTTTTGACAACGCTTCGGGTCCGGTTGAAGGGATCGGCGCCTATATCGACGCCAAGATGGAAATCTCGCGCCGGCATGCGGACGGATCAAAGGTTTGGGCGTCAGAGGTGATGCACGGCGCGCCGGTAATCCAAGACTATTTGGAAAACACCTTGCGCGAATGGACAACGGGCCGCGCGGCCTTGATTCAGAACTGGATTGACGACGGCAAGATGAAGCCCGTCGACCCCGAGCATTTGCTCTATATGCTTTGGGCGACGACCCAGCACTATGCAGATTTCGGCCACCAGATAGAGACGCTGAATGGCGGGAGGCCCCTGTCAGACACACAGTGGCGGGCCGCAAAAGAAAATGTCAAAGCGATCATCTTGCGTGGCATTGGCGCATTGCGCGACTGAGCGCATTTGGCATACCGTCAAACAATCAACGAAAGGACGCCCCATGCCGCAGAAAGTCTTGGAATTGAAAGATATTGAGGATCAGGAATCGCGCCTGATCTTCAAGACATTTGACGAGGCGACGGCGCTGGCACTTGGCATGCGGCTTGTACAATCCTGTCAGGCGCAAAACTTGCCTGTTGTGATCAACATCCGCAACACGGACCGCACGTTTTTCCACGCGGCACTTGCGGGCTCTGCCCCCCTGAACGACAACTGGGCGCGGCGCAAAAGCAATGTCACGTTTGTGTTTCACAAATCCTCTTTTTGGGTTGCAACACATTTCGCTGAAAAAGGCCGCGAACTGGTGCAAGACGGGTTAGACACGGCCGATTATGCTGCCGCTGGTGGAAGCTTTCCAATCCGTGTGCGGGGTGTGGGTGTCGTTGCGGCTGTTACCATTTCAGGACTGCCGCAAGCGCAAGATCACGCCGTCGTTGTACGCGCACTGGAAGAACATCTTGCCGACATTTAACGTTGCATGAATGGGCCAAATGTTGCGGTCACCAGCCATAAGCGGCGTTTGCATTGAAACGCGATCTGGGCCAGATTGCGACGCTCAGTCCAAAGATATCCACGGATCCAACCCGTATGACCAAACCACGCACCCGCATACAGGAACGCAATTCAAAATCAATTTTGGATGCCGCCTTGGATGTGTTTTCCAAGCATGGGTACAGAGGGGCAACTTTGGACCAAATCGCCGATGTGTCGGGTTTGTCCAAACCAAACCTGCTTTACTATTACGCATCTAAGGAGGCAGTTTACAAAGCTTTGCTTGATCAATTGCTGATCGCGTGGATTGATCCGTTGCGCGCGGTGAATCCCTTGGGAGAGCCGGTTCCAGAAATCCTTGCTTATGTGCGCCGCAAGTTGGAATTGTCGCGCCATTTTCCGCGCGAAAGTCGGCTGTTCGCCAACGAAATTCTGCAAGGCGCGCCGCGGATCAGCGACGTTATCGGCGGAGAGCTAAAAATTCAGGTCGATGACAAAGCCGCCGTCATCAGCACATGGATTTCACAAGGGCGGTTAAACCCGGTCCCGCCTGTGCATCTGATCTTTTCAATTTGGTCGCTGACCCAGCATTACGCGGATTTCGACGCACAGGTGCGCATTATTTTGGGCGAAGGGCATGATCCGTTTGCCGAAGCCGAAGACTATCTGACAACCCTGTTCACCAAGCTTTTGACGCCGACACCCTAGGCAGTTTGGTCAGCAATGACACTGCATAAATCGCGCGGCACTAGAGCCCACTTGCTGTGAAAATCATGCACAGCGAAAGCCCGGCAAACAAACAAAGAAACAACGGTGGGAAATAGTTCATAGGAAGCCGCCTTCAAATTGCTGCATCCTTAGAACGCAACGAATCAAGGGTTCCGTCGCGAAAAGGTCAAGCAGGTCTTTGATTGCAAGGACCACCGGCTTGCCCATTTGCGATGTCGCGCATTGAACTCCGTCTTCCAAAGGGTTAAAGGGAGCCTTCTCTAGGAGGTGCTGCAATGTCAGAGCAGGAAGTCCCAGACCAGCAACATGGCGATCCGAGCCATGGGTCAAACGGGGGCCTTGCAAAGCTAGTATTGGGTTGCATTGGTATTGTTTACGGCGATATCGGCACAAGCCCTCTCTATGCGATGCGCGAAAGCCTTCATGCAGCCAGCTTTGATGGCCTGTCGTCGTCAGACGTTCTGGGGGTGATTTCCTTACTGATTTGGACGCTGATTTTGATCGTGACGATCAAGTATGTGATTCTGATCATGCAGGCGGACAACCAAGGCGAAGGCGGCACCCTTTCGCTTGTGGCCTTGGTTCAGCGCTCGCTTCAATCGCGTCCGACATGGCTTTTGGCTTTGGGAATGGTCGGAATTTCACTGTTCTTTGGTGATGCGATCATCACCCCGGCGATGTCAGTCTTGTCTGCCGTTGAAGGCATGGAATTGGTGGCACCCGGCTTTTCCAACTATGTCGTTCCAACGACCATCGCTATCATCTTGATCCTTTTTCACGTTCAAAGGCGCGGGACTGAAGCCGTCTCGGTGTTTTTCGGTCCTATTATGGTCCTTTGGTTCGTCACAATGGCCGCTTTGGGCCTATGGCACTTGGGCGATGACCTGTCTATTCTGCATGCGCTGAACCCCTATTTCGCTGTTGATTTCCTGATCACCAATGGCTGGGCGTCGTTCATCGTCATCGGCTCGGTATTCTTGGCCGTCACCGGAGGCGAAGCGCTTTATGCCGATATGGGTCATTTCGGCCGCAAGCCGATCCGACTTGCCTGGGCCTTTTTGGTGTTCCCGGCCCTGACGCTAAGCTATCTGGGACAAGGCGCGTTGGTTCTTGCGCACCCAGAGGCCGCCGAAAACCCGTTCTTTTTGATGGCGCCGCCAGCCTTGCTGTTGCCATTGGTGATCTTGGCCACCTGCGCCACTGTCATCGCCAGCCAAGCGGTGATCTCGGGTGCATTTTCGATGATGAAACAAGCCGTCCGCATGGGTCTGCTGCCTCGGCTGGAGATTTTGCATACATCCGAAAGCCAGTACGGTCAGATATATCTGCCAAAAGTGAACCAGATTTTAGCGGTTGGTGTGGTGGTATTGGTGTTGCAGTTCCGCTCTTCATCAAACCTCGCCTCGGCTTACGGAATTGCCGTAACCGGCGACATGGTGATCACGTCCATTTTAGCAATCGTCTTGTTCTACAAATCGTGGAAATGGCCTTTGATGCTGGTCGTCGCCGTTATGGGCCCTTTGTTGGTGTTGGAAATGATGTTTTTGGCGGCGAATGCTACAAAAATCGTCCACGGCGGCTATATTCCAATTGTCATTGCGGTAACCATGGTTGTGGTGATGTGGACTTGGCTGAAAGGCACGGCACATGTTTTGGCGCAGTCACGACGTGGCGCCATCGCCATTGAAAAGTTTACTGAAATGCTGGCAAAGTCGTCGCGACTTGTCGAAGTGCCAGGTACCGCTGTCTATTTGACGTCTGACCCTGAAATGGCACCGGCAGCGTTGATGCACAATGTTAAACACAACCACGTGCTGCACGCGCAAAACTTGATCGTTGGCGTCAACATGTCGACACGCCCCTATGTCAAGGAAAGCGAGCGGGTAGAGATCAAGCCAATTTCGGACAAGTTCGTCCATGTCGATCTGTACTTTGGATTTATGGAAGAAACCAACGTTCCCAAAGCCTTGGCCCAAGCCCGCAAACAAGGGATCAAGTACGATATTATGACGACCTCATTCTTCTTGAACAGGCGGTCGTTCAAGTCATCAGCCAAAGGCGGCTTGCCGCTTTGGCAGGAACGCCTGTTCCGGTCATTGTCGCGCTCTGCTGCGGATGCCACGGATTTCTACCGCTTGCCGACCAACCGTGTCATTGAACTTGGCCAGCAACTGACCATCTAACGCCGCTGATAAACGCCGCTACTGGGGTTTAGACAAACGCGAAACTCTGGCGGCGCGGATGTGGCAAAGCTGTGGCTTTCACAACGAATGCTTGGCGCATTGGACATGCGCCGAACGCATGAAAATGGTAGTGTTTCCCTTGGGGGCTACCGTTGATGTGGAATGAAGAAATGAGCGATATGTCAGTTGCGCCGGCTCGGCAGACAGAGCCGATGCGAGCAAAATCGTTGCCCAATGCCGCAGTGATCGCGGTGGCGATACCGCCGCCGACGCAACGGACATTGACGAAAGCTTCAGATACGCAGTTCTTTGCGCAGCCCAAACCTGCTGTAACCGCTGCGTGGGAGCTTGCCGCGACCAAAGCAACGCCAGAGGGCATAGAACTGGATCTGATCCCCTTTGCTGGTGATGGTGCGATTCTGAGCGACGACTTGCCAAAAGCCCCTCCTCCGCCCGCGCCA
>JAAFIJ010000186.1 GCA_013298675.1 Rhodobacterales bacterium
GAAAGGGCGCGCTGGAAAGATAGCGCGGTTAACGCCCCTTCCAAACAGGATCGCGCTTTTCCGCAAAAGCCCTTGCACCTTCCAGTTGATCCTCGCTGGAATACAGCGTGTCGACCGTTGGCATCTGGCGTTTGGTGATCCGGTTCAACGCATCCTGAAAACGCATGTTTTCCGCCTCACGCACGACTTCCTTAATGGCCGCATAGACCAAGGGAGGACCGGATTCCAACAACCGGGCCAAATCCCATGCCTTGGCCAGCAGATCGCCCGGCGCACAGATTTCCTTTACGATGCCCCAGCGATGCGCCTCCTCTGCATCAAACCAGCGCCCCGTTAGCAACAGATCCATTGCGACATGAAAGGGAATGCGCTTGGGCAGTTTGATACTGGCCGCATCCGCCACCGTTCCAGATCGGATTTCCGGCAACGCAAATGTCGCGTTTGACGAACACAAGATAAGATCGGCCGACAGCGCAAGTTCTAATCCGCCGCCGCAGCAAATCCCGTTGACCGCAGCGATGACCGGCTTGTTCAGGTTCGGCAGTTCCTGCAAGCCGCCAAATCCACCAACGCCGTAATCGCCGTCAACTGCGTCACCGCCCGCTGCCGCCTTTAAATCCCAGCCAGGGCAAAAGAACTTTTCCCCCTCGGCGCGCAAAATGCAAATGCGCAGACTGTCATCATCGCGAAACGCCCGAAACGCCAAACCCATGATCCGGCTTGTTACCAGATCAATCGCATTGGCCTTGCCGCGCGACAGGGTCACTTCAAGGATCGACCCCTCGCGCCGGGTCAGGATTGGACCCTCGGTCAGCATCATCATGTCCATCGTTCACGCCTTTCTAATCAGGGCATCGACCGCCACGGCGCCGGAACTGCGCACAAGGATCGGGTTGATCTCTATTTCTTCCAACGAAGTGTCGGCCATCATCACATCACCTAAGCGTACAGCTATGTCAGCCACTGCCTGCATGTCCGCCTTTGGCCGCCCACGATACCCATCTAGCAGCGGCCAAAGCCGTAGCTTTTTCATCGCGGCCAAGATTTGTGTGTGATCGGCGGGCAAAACAACGGTCACGGTGTCGTCCAAAACTTCGGCCGTCACGCCGCCCATACCAAGCGTCAGAGTGACGCCGTAAACCGGATCACGCTGCAATCCCAATAGAATTTCCGCGAGTGCACCTATGACCATTTCCTCGGCAAGATAACCGGTGGCCCCGACCATCTCTGCCTGCCCGTCCAAACTGGCCAACCCCAATCGTACCGCCCCGGCCTCGGTTTTATGCGCAAAGCCCAAACCTTTCAGGGCAAGTGGCGGCTGCAATGGCGCGGCTATGGCTTGCACCTCGGCCAGCGTGCGCCCGCTGACAGATTTGGGGACGGGAACACCGGCCATGGCCAAAAGCGCCTTACCGTCGGCTTCGCTCAACACCTGGCTGTCTTGTGGCGGGCGCGCCGTCATGGGCCGCCAACCTGATACAACAGGTAAAACCTGCGCTGCACGAACCGCAGCAAGCCCGGTCTCTAGCCCCATCAAGGTGACCACACCTTGATCCATCAAACGGATGGCAAAATCCTCATCGAAGTTTTCCGCAATCGATGCCACAGCAAGCGCTGGAACTCCTGTTGCGGACTGTGCTGCAACAATAGCGTCTAGCGCCGGAAGATACCCCGAAGGATCGCACCGATCCTTGCGTGGTGGGTCGATGATAAACAAGCCCGCGTCATAGTCTTGCAGCATCGTGGCGAAAACATCTGTGGTCCGCGGACCATCGCCCCAAATGAAAGTGTGATAGTCAAGCGGGTTTGCGATGGTGACGATCGGGCCCAAAATCTCACCCAAACGCGCCCGCGTGTTGTCCGACGGTGGCGGAAAATCGATGTCAAATGGCGCCGCCAGATCAGCGACCAAACCCGCCTCTCCGCCTGAACAAGACAAAGAACAGATGCGTGGCGCCAAAGATCCATGGACGTGCATGATCTTTAGCGTTTCGATCAACTCGGACGGGGTGTTGACCTCTGCCACCCCAATTTGGCGCAAAAACGCACTCGATGCAGCCCCCCCACCCGCCAATGACGCGGTGTGCGATTGTGCAGCTGTGCGTGACAAAGCGGTCTTGCCAGATTTAATGCAAACAATGCCCTTGCCCGCCGTCCGCGCCCGCTCTGCCAATTCAGCAAAGGCAACTGCGTCATCAATCCCTTCAATATACATACCGATCGCAGTGACCCGATCATCGGCTAACAACGCACCAGCCAAGTCGGCCAAACCTACCACGGCCGCATTGCCCAAACAGGCGACATAGGCGATTGGCAATGCCCGCCTTTGCATCGTCATGTTGATGATGATGTTCGACGACTGACTTAGAAGGGCCACGCCCTTTTCAACCCGAACCCCACCGTGTTGATCCGGCCAAAGCAATGCACCATCGAGGTAGTTGATCACACCATAGCAATTTGGTCCCAGGATCGGCATGTCACCAGCCGCTGCGATCAGTTGGTGTTGCAACTCAGGCTCTCCTGCTTCGGTCCACCCAGACGCAAAACAAATTGCCCCGCCTGCCCCTACTGACGAAAGCGTCCGCACAACATCGATGGTGGCAAAACGGTTCACACCAATGAATGTGGCATCGGGCGCATGTGGCAAATCGGCGATGGAGGCATAGGCCGGCAGACCGCCAATCTCGGTTTTCGTCGGGTGAACGGGCCAGATTGACCCCTGAAACCCCATTTTCTTGCATTGTTCTATGACGTTCAGCGCCCAACCCGCACCAAACACGGCAATTGACTTTGGGCGTAACAAGCGGTCGAGGTTCTTCATACCGAGGCCTTCGTTGTGTTGCAGGCGCCGGGGGCTGTCTGCCCCCGGACCCCCGAGGATATTTGCAAACAGGCGAAAAGGTAAAGACGCCCTACCCCGAGCCATCGAGGAAGGGAATCTTCACCTGTTACCGTCATCGGGGTCCCCCCCTGTTCGGTTTCACTATTTTGTCGGAAAATGGTTAAAATTTGTTTGCTCATTTTCATCTGTTTACAAATATCCCGGGGGCAAGCCTGCATTTTCATTTGGAAAATGCAGGCTCGGGGGCTGGCCCCCATCCCACATGTCAGGTCCATGATTGTCTGCGCTGGAATATTTCATCGTTTATTCAACATGCTCAGATCAAGCACCATAGGGGCGCAAAAGTTCGCGGCTGATGATGTGGCGCTGAATTTCCGAGGTTCCTTCCCAGATACGTTCAACCCGGGCGTCGCGCCAAATGCGCTCTAGCGGCAGTTCGTCCATCAGCCCCATGCCGCCGTGAATCTGGATCGCTTCATCGGCAATCATCGCGAGCACTTCGGTGGCCTTCAGTTTCGCCATCGACATATCGGCCTCGGTCACCGTGCCTTGATCATATTTCCATGCAGCTTCTCGGGTGAGCAGTTCGGCGGCCTTCAGCTCCATTGCCATATCGGCCAGTTTGAAACTGGTGCCTTGGAATTTGCCGATTTGCTGGCCGAATTGGCGGCGCTCTGCGGCGTAGGAAATCGCATGGCCAAGTGCGCGTTCGGCGCGACCCAAACAAGTGCTCGCCACTTGCAGTCGTGTGGCCCCCAACCATTTGCCTGCAACCTCAAAACCCTTATGCAACTCGCCCAAGATCTGGCGTTTGTTCAATCGGCAGTCATCGAATTCCAAGATCATATTGTTATAGCCACGATGCGAGACGTTTCGATAGCCGTCGCGCACGTTGAAGCCTTTTGTTCCCTTGTCGACCAAAAACGCTGTGATCAGCTTTTTCGATCCGCGCGGGGTTTCTTCTTCGCCAGTTGCCACCCAAACGATCGCGAAATCCGCAACATCCGCATGGCTGATGAAATGCTTGGTGCCGTTGAGGATGAAATCATCACCATCTGCGCGGGCGAAGGCTTTCATTCCGCGCAGATCGGAACCGGCACCCGGTTCGGTCATGGCTTGGCAATCATGCTTTTCCGCGCGAACACAGGGAAACAGATACTGCTCTCGTTGTTCGGGCGTACAGGCCAAGAGAATATTCGACGGCCTTGCGACGCAATTCCAATGCAGCGCGTAGTTTGCTTTACCCAGTTCTTTTTCATAAAGCAGCCAAGTCAGTGTATCGAGACCCGCCCCGCCAACGTCCTCAGGCATATTCGCCGCATAAAGCCCTGCTTCGACGGCTTTTTGCGCGATTTCCTTCATCAGATCATGGCGTAGAACGCCTGTGCGCTCCACCTCATCCTCATGCGGGAAAAGCTCCTTTTCCACAAAGGTGCGGGTGGTGTCCACGATCATTTGCTGTTCTTCAGAAAGACCAAAGTTCATTTTATTTCCTTACGGATCAACATTATAGGTCATACCATCGACAGCCAGCGCCTGACCCGAAATCATCCGTGCGCCGTCCGAGGCAAGATACAGCGCAAGGGCTGCCACATCTTCAGGGTCGGTCAGTTGTTTCATGGCAGTGCCAGAAGCATAGCCCTTGCGCACAGCGTCCGGCGTCATGCCTTTGGCTGCGGCCTCGGCCTCGATAACACGGTCAATACGCGGGCCATTCACCGACCCGGGGCAGATTGCGTTGGCACGAATGCCAAACGGACCCAGCTCCATCGCGACGGTTTTCATCAGGCCGATCACACCCCATTTCGCCGCAACATATGGCGCGCGGTATGGCGTTCTGTAAAGGCCGCTGGTCGAAGAGGTAAAAATCATCACCCCCCGGCCCGCAGGCTTCATCAGCTTTGCCCCATGTTTCGCTGCAAGCATCGCGCCGTCCAGATTGACCGCCAAGCATTGGTGCCAAGCGACCAGGTCCATATCTTCGATACTTGCCGTCGGTCCCTTGATCCCCGCATTGGCGCACAGCACATCAAGCCCGCCCCATTCAGCAGTGATCTGCGCAAACAAGGTTTCCATGCCGGCCTCAAGGCTTGCATCAACCAAGCTGCCGCGAATGCCTGGGGGCAGGGCGGCGATCATCGCAGTATCTACATCCGTGACCCAAACACGGTAACCGGCCTCGGCAAAGGCCCGCGCCATCACGAGGCCGATGCCATTCGCGCCTGCGGTGATCAGAACGGTTTTCATTTCTTTTGTCCTACAGCACGGCCTGCGCCTTCGGGCAGTTCAAGCCCAGCATGGGCATCCGCAATGGCACGCAACTTACCCCAAACTGCAGGGGAGGCCGCACAGGATTTGCCCGTTTCCATATTCACGTGCAGACACAGCTGTTCGATCGTGGCGACGCAAGTATCCCCTTTCATGATGCGCACAAAGGAACGGAAACGCTTTTCGTCGGCAGAAATGATCTGCATCGTGCCGGTCAGCGCATCGCCGAGTTTCGCCTCGCCCAGATGGCGAATATGGGTTTCTGCGGAATAGAAACTATTGCCAGCCGCCACGTAATCCATCCCCGCGCCGATCAATCGCAGAAAATTATCCACGGTTTCCGAATTGGCGAAATAATAGCGGCTTTCGGTCATATGACCGTTGTAATCGATCCAACCGGGCAGCACTTGCATCTGCGCCATCACCAGCGGGGCCGCCTTTGGTGCGCTGTCAAGTTCGGCATGGAAGGCCACGGCGCGG
>JAAFIJ010000188.1 GCA_013298675.1 Rhodobacterales bacterium
TGCGGGCGGCAACAAAATCTCGCACCGCTTTGTGCGCGGTTTAATGCGGTCTGCTGCCAGCCTACATTACGGTCAGGTTCAGGCGGCGGTTGACGGTCAGCCCGATGATGTTACGGGCCCATTGATGGACCGGGTGATCACGCCGCTCTATGCCGCTTATGAGGCGACAAAACGTGCCCGCGCGATCCGTGAGCCGCTGGATATCGACTTGCCAGAGCGCAAGATCGTACTGGACGACGACGGCAAGGTTCTTTCCGTTGCGTTCCGTGACAGGTTCGATGCACATAAGCTGATCGAAGAGTTTATGATCCAGGCCAACGTGGCCGCAGCCGAGGAATTGGTGCGGCTGAAACAGCCGCTTTTGTACCGCGTGCACGAAGAACCGTCGCCGTTGAAGATGGATGCGCTGCGCGAGGTTGCCGAGGCGTCGGGCTTTACTCTGGCCAAGGGTCAAGTGTTGCAGACCAGCCACTTGAACCGTCTGTTGGCGCAGGCTCAGGGGACGGAGTTTGACGAGTTGCTAAACATCTCGACCCTTCGCAGCATGACCCAAGCCTATTACCACCCCGAAAACTTTGGCCACTTTGGTCTTGCGCTAAAGAACTACGCGCACTTCACGTCGCCCATTCGGCGCTATTCCGATCTGATCGTGCACCGCGCCCTGATCCGTGGGCATGGGTGGGGCGATGATGGGCTGTCTGTGCAAGACATTGAAAGACTTGATGAAACAGCAAAGCTGATTTCCGATACTGAACGCCGCAGCATGATTGCAGAGCGTGACACGACAGACCGCTATCTAGCCGCCTATTTGGCCGACCGGGTGGGGGCCGAATTTGCGGGCCGAATTTCTGGCGTCCAGCGGTTTGGGTTGTTCGTCAAACTGGATGAAACCGGGGCCGATGGGTTGATCCCTATTCGCAGCCTTGGGCGCGAGTATTTTACCTATGACGACGATAGCAAAACGCTGACCGGATCAGACACCGGCGTGGTGATCGGTCTGGGTCAGCGCGTGCTGGTGCGACTGGCAGAGGCAATCCCGATGACAGGCGGTTTGATGCTGGAACTGCTTGAAATCGACGGCGCCCAGCGTCCGGTATCTCGGCAAGGTAAAAAGGGCGGGCGGTATCAGCCCAAACGCCCCGGCCAAGCCGCCGCCAAAGACGCTAAGGTTCGCCGCAAGATCACACGCAAGCCACGCTAACCGCTTGTCACTCTTTGGTCCTGGGTTACATTGAAGCCAAATGAGCGATTTCACAAGCGATGCGGTCATCTGATGCAAATGCAGGCAATTCTTGTCGGTGTCTGGCTGGCTTTGGCGGGGGTTTTCCCAACCCTTGCCACAGCACAGGACGCCCCCCTGCGCGCTACGCTGGACACAAAGGAACCGGGGTCAATGCAAGGTATGCAGGATTGGGTAAAAGCGTTTCGCGCGCGGGCGTTGGCCAAAGGCGTCACCGCCGAAACCTTTGACACGGAAATGCAGGGCCGCACATACTTGCCCGAAATCGTGGTCAAGGACCGCAAGCAAGACGAGTTCACCAAAACGATCTGGGACTATCTGGATAAGGCCGTGTCAGACGACCGGATTGCCGCAGGCAAAGCAGCGCTGGTGGAACACGCCGCCCTTTTTGACCAACTAGAGGCGCGATATAACGTCGACCGGGCCGTGATCGCAGCGATTTGGGGCTTGGAAAGCGCTTACGGTAAAGTGCGAGGCGACATCCCGACTTTGGACGCGCTGACCACCCTTGCCTATGACGCAAGGCGCGCTGATTTCTTTGAGGGACAACTGGTCGAGGCGCTGTTGATCCTGCAATCAGGCGATATCACGGCTGACCGGATGCTGGGCAGTTGGGCTGGCGCGATGGGCCATACGCAGTTTATGCCAAGTTCTTACCGCAGCCTTGCTGTCGACTTTGACGGCGACGGCAAACGCCAAATTTGGGGCGATGATCCGACTGACGCGCTTGCCTCTACCGCCGCATATCTGGCCAAATCAAACTGGGTAAAGGGGCAACCATGGGGTGTCGAGGTCACCCTGCCCCAAGGATTTGATTACACCCTCGCCGGGCCACGGACCCAAGCACCGCTGAGCACATGGAAAGCGCGCGGCCTGTTGCCAATGGGCGGGCAAGAATGGGCGAAATCGGGTTGGGCCAGTCTTTCGCTGCCTGCGGGCGCGCGCGGCCCCGCCTTTTTGGTCTTTGACAATTTTGCCGCCATAGAAACCTACAATGTTGCAGACGCCTATGTGATTGCCGTAGGGCACCTTGCCGACCGCATCATGGGGGCTGCACCCATTCAGGCCAATTGGCCGCGGGATCTGCGCGCGTTGACGCTGGAAGAGCGCATCGAAATGCAGCACTTGCTGGGGCAAAACGGGTTTGATCCGTTTGGGGTTGATGGCAAGGTCGGGCCGAACACAATTGCCGCTGTGCGCAAATTTCAAGCCTCTGCGGGGGTGGTGCCGGACGGATATGCCAGCCTTGACCTCTTGGAAAGGCTGCGCGCGACGCCTGTGCAGGCTAAGGCGGCAGTAAATTCTCCGTGAGGACCTGTTTTTCAGACCAAAGTCCGTATGTGAACCGACCTTGAGCGTGCAATGCTTGGCTGAATGAGTAAACAGGAGTGACCCAAATGAAATTCAGTGCGAAAACGCTTATCGTGGGGCTCGTCTTGGTGGCGGGCGTGGCGCTGGCAGAGACAGCAGCGACCGACGCCAATGTCATTGCGCGTCAAGACCTGATGAAATCCTTTGGTGGTGCCGCCAAAACGCTAGGCGGCATGGCTGGCGGTGAGGTGGCGTTCGATGCCGCCGCGGCAGAGGCGGCCAAGGCCGTACTGATCGCAGGATCAGCAGAGATTGCTGCGAAGTTTGAAGTGAACGCCGCCGATCCGGGATCAGAAGCAAAACCGGACGTTTGGACCAACTGGGACGATTTCGCCCTGAAAGCCAAGGGTTTGAACGATGCGGCCACTGCGCTTGATGCATCAACCGTCGAGGGTGTTCAGGCCGGCATGGGTGCGATTGGTGGCGCTTGCAAAGCGTGCCACACCGCATATCGCATGTAAGACATCGCGCCTTTGTTTTTAAAAGGTGCCTTAGTAATAGGGGCTGTTGTACGTGCGACAGCCCCTTTTGTTAACCGCAGGTGATGGTTGTGATGATGTTCTTGTCATCAATCATGATATTGGTTCGCGCTGCGTTGTAATCCATTGTCATCATATCGCCCGGGTGCAAAATCCTGACCTCGGCGGCAAAGCGCATGGTTTCCAGCACGTTTGCGCTTTTTCCGATCAGATCGCTTAGCCCGCTGGCAGCACAGCTTGGTGCAGGGTCTGTTGGCAACGTATCTTGAGGCGGAACCTCAGGTTGCGCCACGCAGCCTGCAACGACCAAAATCATCCCGGCTGACCATAAAATTCGCATTCGCACACCTTTGCTTTTTGCTTTGCCCGCACTAAGGCGAACGTTCCCTGTGGATATCAGGGCCAGATTGGGCTGGCAACGCAAGACGCGGGTTGTCGAGAATTCACGCGCAACCTTGCCCAATCCTTCGTTTACGGCGTTGCTTTTTGCGCGCCGCCAGATAACCCTGCGTCAAAGTCTATTCAGGAGGATTAAGATATGCGCACGCGTGCCGCCGTTGCTGTTGCCGCCGGTCAACCCCTTGTGATTATGGAAGTAAACCTTGCCGATCCCAAAGAGGGCGAAGTTTTGGTTGAAATCAAAGCAACCGGCATCTGTCACACGGACGAATTCACCCTGTCAGGTGCTGATCCCGAAGGGCTGTTCCCGGCCATCTTGGGGCATGAAGGTGCGGGCGTGGTGATTGCAGTGGGTCCGGGGGTAAAATCGTTGAAGGTCGGCGATCACGTGATCCCGCTTTATACGCCAGAATGCCGTGAATGCCCGTCGTGCCTGTCGCGCAAAACCAACCTGTGCACCGCCATTCGTGCGACGCAAGGCCAAGGGTTGATGCCGGACGGAACCTCGCGGTTTTCCATGCTCGATGGCACCCCGATTTATCACTACATGGGCTGTTCGACGTTTGCCAACCACACGGTTGTGCCGGAGATTGCGCTGGCTAAGGTGCGCGACGACGCGCCGTTTGACAAAATCTGCTATATCGGCTGCGGCGTGACCACGGGCATTGGCGCGGTCTTGAACACTGCACAGGTTGAACATGATGCAACGGCGGTGGTCTTTGGCCTTGGCGGCATTGGTTTGAACGTGATCCAGGGTCTGAAAATGGCCGGCGCGCGCATGATCATCGGCGTTGATCTGAACAACGACAAAAAGGCCTGGGGCGAAAAGTTTGGGATGACCCACTTTATCAATCCCAAAGAAATCGAAGGGTCAGTGGTTCAGACCATCGTTGATCTGACCAAGACGCCTTTTGATAAAATCGGAGGGGCGGATTATTCGTTTGATTGCACCGGCAATGTGAAAGTAATGCGCGACGCGCTGGAATGTACGCACCGGGGCTGGGGTCAGTCGATCATCATCGGTGTGGCACCAGCGGGTGCCGTGATCGAAACGCGCCCCTTCCAATTGGTGACGGGCCGAGTGTGGAAGGGCACAGCCTTTGGTGGCGCACGCGGGCGCACGGATGTGCCGAAAATCGTCGATTGGTACATGGATGGGAAAATTGAGATCGATTCGTTGATCACCCATATTTTGAAGCTGGAAGACATCAACAAGGGCTTTGATCTGATGCACGCAGGCGAAAGCATTCGGGCAGTCGTGGTGTACTAGGGCTCGCCTGATCGGGATTTGTTGGGCCGCTGGTGTAAACGGGCGGCCTTTCCTTTGGCCCTTGGACTAACGCTTGCGCAGATAGACGTAATACGCACCAGACCCACCGTGGCGCAAATGCGCCTCTACTACCTGAAGCACTGCCGGACCGATGGGCGGCAGGCGTAGCCAGCTTGGGACCTGCTGGCGCAAAACGCCACTGCGCTGTAAAGGGGGCGCGTGGTCAGTTTTCGGCTTTCCTTTGCCAGTGATCACCAACAACAACCTTAGCCCCGCAGTTTGCGCATTCAGCACAAATCGGATCAGCTCTGGGTGCGCCTCGGCCAGCGTCATGCCATGCAGGTCAATCGTCGCATCTGGGCTTAGTTTTCCGCGCGCCATTTTCTGATGGGTTTTCGCGTCCATATTCAAGGCCGCAGGCTTTGGCGCGGCGGAACTGCTTGTCAGATCAGATTTCGCAGACCGGCTGATCGCGCGTTCGCCCAAGCGAAAGCTTGTCAGATGAAAGGGGTCAGCGAGGACCGCTGACTCTGTATCACGGTTCGCGGGCGCGACGATTGGTGCGCGCTTATTCACCAACCCTTGGGGCCGTGACGGGTGCATGGCTTTGGCCGTACGCGCGACAGCCAACCACAACTCTGTTTCTTCGGGGTGAAGCACACGACGACGCAACGCTTAACCCTCGGGGCGCGTGGAAAAGGCGCGGTCGATCGGCAGCAGAACCAACATGCGGCCCGGATCTTTGATCGTTCCGGCAAAATCACCCGCCCCATCGCCGGTGCCGAAAAAGATATCGGCG
>JAAFIJ010000189.1 GCA_013298675.1 Rhodobacterales bacterium
CCTTTGTTCGACGTGTTTCCTTCGGTCAACTACGAAAAACGTTTGGGGATGACCCGAGCGCAAACGGTGTTTGAACACCCCATTTTGTTTGGGGTTTATATTGCGATGCTCTTTTCGCCGGTCTATCTGGCGGCGCGTGCCGCACAAAAATCAGCGGCGAGGTCAATGTTGATTGCCTCTCCTGTCCTCGCGGCCACCTTCTTTTCCTTGTCTGCGGGTGCTTATCTTGGATTGATGGTCCAACTGCTGCTGATCGGTTGGGGATATGCCATGCGGCGATCCCCCAAGCGCTGGCAGATTCTGACTGTTCTTGTGGCGGTGGCCTTTGTGGTGGTGGATTTGATTTCCAACCGCTCACCGTTTGAAGTGTTCATCAGCTACCTAACGTTTGATGCCGGCAACTCCTATTGGCGGGTTTTGATCTTTTCCTTCGGGATGGAAAATGTGTGGGCCCATCCGTTTTTTGGGCTTGGCCTGAAGGACTGGGCGCGCCCATTTTGGATGCACACCGCCAGCGTTGACAATTTCTGGCTGCTTTCGACCATGCGTTATGGGATTCCAGCCTTTCTGCTGCTCGCAGCCTCCTATGGGTCGGTGATCGCTGCTTTGGTCCGCAGTAGGCCCGCCTCGCCATCGATTCAATTACATAAACTGGGGTTGCTGTTTATGCTGATTGGTCTGGCTATAGCGGCTTGTACTGTGCACCTATGGAACAACACCGCTATATTTATGATTTTCATGATGGGGGCGGGCCGCTGGATTTCAGAAGCGGATGGGGCGGTCAAAGACGGCCAAGAAAATGATGGGGCAGCGCGATCACGGCCTCCCCGCGCGTTCAGCGGTACCAAGGGCGCCATATCGGGCCACGCGTTCGTTTCGCCGGTGACCACGGGGTCGGATCAAAACCGCCCGAGCGTAAGGCAACGTCCCGAAAGATCAACCTGACGATCACATCGTAGATAGAACTGGCAATACCGGGCGCAGCACTTGCATGGCCAGTCTCTTTGAAAACTGGAGGACACACTGTCAACACAAGTATTCTTGACAGGTTAGCGGTTTGGTTTTGATGCAGCGGAGCGCAAAATTGGCCTGTTGCCAGTCGGTTTTTCGCAATCCATATTGACAGTCGAAAGTGTTTGTCTTGGAAAGAGCGGCAAGGCTCCCGTCCTATTCCCCCGTGCACGCCTCAGGTAATGCACAGCCAAGCGGGCATTCCGTTATACTTCATACCGATTCACGCCTCCTCGCCTGTGGCAGTAGCGAAACCAACTCTCTGTACTTGGCCCTGTTTTGGCCCAAAACCTCTCGCAAAAGGTATCTGGTTTGATGGTGGGCGAACCTTGATCTGGCAAGTACGGATGTCATTTATGCAGGGCAAATCCCGGTGTGCCAGATCTGGGCCGTTTATCAGCCGACAAGCGGGGTAATAGGTCTGCAAAAGTGTCCCAAGGCATGCGGCAAAAGCCGGATGGAGCAACGGTCTATAGGCAAATATTTGCTTAAATGTTGCGCGATATACCGCCCAGAACGGAGAGAAATCCTAGGTGTTTTGCTTTTCCGTCTTGTTTTGAACAAGTTTTTGCCCCGGGTTGGTCGCTTCTGAATGCAATCTTTTGCATGGCAGGAGGGTCATTTCGCCTCCTTTTTGGGTTAAGGATACAATATGGATATGGTTGGCATCAAAGCGGCTCTGCCGAGTTGGACATTTTCACAGAGTTTTGGCACCCATTCGATTACGGTGACCACGACAGCAGAGCTGACCGCAGCCATGCAGTTGATCGCCCGGCAAGGCGGTGGCACGATCCTGTTGGATGGCAATGGCGGCCCCTATTCGATTTCAGCCAAAGACTATGGCTCTGCGCTGGCCCCTGTGGTCTTGGCGCCGCTGGATCCGGCCAATCCTCCACACGTGAAATCGGTATCTTTGAACAATGTCTCGCATGTCGCCATCACCGGCATGGACGTCAATAGCGGCGTTGCCAACCAGATCAGCGATATCATGATCAGCAACTCTGATCATATTGCCTTGATCGATAACACGATAACGGGCACCGCGAATGGATTCCTCAGCGAAACCGGCACCGCGATCAAGGGCGACAATGCCGGATTGATCCGGAACTCGCAGCAGATTTCGATCATCGACAACACCATTTCCAATTTCAACCACGGCATATCCTTTCTGGAAATCAAGGGACTGGAGTTCAGTGGCAATGACGTAAGTCAGTTGCAGGGCGATGGGTTCCGCGGCGGCGGTTTGCAAAATGTTGATATATCCGGAAATCATTTTCATGACTTCTATGGGTCCACCCAGACGCTGAACCATTCGGACATGATCCAGATCTGGGGCACCCACGCGGTCACCTTGACCCAGAATGTCTCTATCACCGGTAACATCCTGGACGCGGGAAGCGGGGCTGCCACGCAGACAATTTTCATTCGCAACGATGCGTTTGGGGCTGGAACATCTGCGGTCAACGGCTACTTCAAAAACATCACCGTGTCGGATAATGTGATCAGCAACGGGACCTATCACGGGATTATGGTTGCAGACACCAACGGGGTAACTGTGACCTCCAACACTGTTTTGTGGAACCAGCATGCCATGACTCAGACCACCCCAACCTCTGGGACGAACTCTGCCGCGCCCAGAATCAGTGTCAATAACTCGCTCGGCGTTACCGTTGTCGACAATTTGGCCAGCTCGATTTCGTCAAGCGCCGCAAACCAGGTTGTCGCGGGCACGAACTATCTGCTGAACTACACCAACCCTGATTCTGCCAACTATTACCAAAAGCACGTCTTGAACCTGACCGCGCTTGGCGACGGGGATATCCGCGATCTGATGCTGCGGCCCGACAGCCCGATTTGGGGCAATTTCGGGTCCAGCCTCAGTTCAGGGACAACGTCCACCAGCGGTGTTCAGGCTGTTTTGTGTCAGGAAAAGGTCGATGGCGACGCGTTGGCGCTGGATTTCTCGGCTGCGTTTTGCATCGGCAAGACCGGCTTGATCGACCCCGCCACCGCCAAGGCGGTCTGGACCTTTTCGGATGGCACCACCACCACCGGCTGGGACGTCCGCCATAGTTTCACCAAACCGGGGGACTATGCGGTGACGCTGAAGCTGGTCAATAACTTAGGCCAAACTGACAGCATCACCCGCGCGATTCATGTTGATGACCCGACCTTGTTTAGCTTTAACTTCGACGCGGGCATAAAAGATGGCTCGGCCAATCACATGAATACCATGCTAAAAGGCAGCACGCTCGCTAGCGCTGGGACTGGGCTTGCGGGTAAGGGGTTCCATTTGACCTCAGCCACCGCGTTAACAGTGGACAAAGCCAACTTGCAGCTCTTCAATCTCGACGCCTTTGACATCAATCTGGATTTCCGCAAAGACAGCGCCACCGGAACGGGTGGGCTTTTGAACCTGCAAAATACTATGGATGCCAAGGTACTGTCTGGTGGGGCCATCCAATTTGTCCTCAAGACAACGGCGGGTAATTTTTCGGTCACAACGGCCCCGGGTGTTCTGGCGGATCAAAAGTGGCATGACATCAGCTTCCGTTATGATGGTGATTCCATTGACATTGTGGTGGATGGCAAGGTCTGCGGCAGTTCTCCTGCTTCGGGGACCACGGCGCCACAAGCCGCTTGGGGCTTGGTACTGGGCAGTCCTTGGAGCCCGCCGGTCAACGGCATGGTCGACAATTTCTCGATGAAGGTTCCCTCTGGCCTGTCCTTGGTGCACAGCAGCCCGATCGAGACGCAGCCCATCACGGGCGCGCCAGACATGGGCACTGCTCCACACACGGGCACTGCTTTGGCCCCAATTGTGAAAACCGACATCGACTTTTCGGGTAAGGCGGCGGACGGGTCCAACTTTGCAACCAAGGTCACCATCAAAGACCCGTTGGGCAACAGCTTTGTTGCGGGGCGTGAGGGCGAAGGTTTCCACCTCAACGGCACCAACAGCGTGACCTTGGACCGCAGCAATAGCCACCTCTATGGGTTGGACAATTTCGACATCAGCCTTGCTTTGCGCAAGGATGCGGCAACCGGGGCAGGTGGCTTGTTGAACCTGCACAAAACGCTTGATCTGGAAGTGTTGGCCAACAATGCCTTGCAGTTCAAACTGCAAACCGACGCAGGCAGCTTTGTGATCAAAACGGCCGCCAATGTGCTGTCGGACACCGCATGGCATGACATCAAGCTGCATTTCGACAGCGATGCCAAGGTCATGTCAATCTTGGTGGATGGCAAGGTTGCCGCCACCGGTGTTGCTAGCGGCACCACTGCCGATGCGGCAAGCTGGGGCTTGGTGATCGGCGATCCGTGGCATGCCGCAGTCAAAGGCGTTGTCGATGACTTCCATTTTTCAGTGGCGCCAGAGCCTGTGGCGCCGCAGCAAACCATCTATGAGGCGTTCTTGGCCTATCACGCCGACGCGCCAGCGGTTTAAGGCGCCCACCGGTGTCAGATTGTGGGGGCTCGATTTTGAGCCCCCAAATTCATTTAAGCAAGCCTCGCTTCGGCGCACGCGCCTTCGATGCCCTGGCAGAATAAGGCTGCGCCCGCTGATAAAGCAGTGAGGTCCGATGCGGCTGCGCAGATATAGCCCCCGCGTCATATCATGTACGAGATCGCCCCTCGAAGGCGACGTAGCTGCGCGCTCACATGCGCCCCAATGGGAAAGGTCCGGTCAAATTTTGCGTGGAGCGAGCACTCTGCCGAGGGGAAAATATCCATACCCCAGACCAGCACCAGCAGCTTGGCTGACACCAAAACCTTGCGCAGGGCCCGCAAGCGGTTCGAGCCGCGACGCGCGGCCTTTTTAGTCGCGGGTTTTCAGCTGTTATTGTGGGCATATCCGAGGTTGACGCCATCACCAAATCCTTTCCAGTGCTCTCTTGGTAACCAAGCCCATGAGGGCGCGCGCACGCGCGTTCCATACGCTTTTTGCACGATTAGGATTGGACTAGCGGGCTTGGGCTGGCTATAATTTCTAATCTACATTACTGGCCCCACCTCACCCCGCAGTTCCACTTACTTCCTTATTTTCACCTGCATCCCCCCGCCCCGATCGCGCGCACGCTGTCGTGTCGTTGTCATCCGTGTTGGATTTTCTTATGTCACAGCTTAACCCCCTTGATGTGGCACCTCTTGGGGTCGTCATCGTAACCTTCAACTCTGCGGATGTGATTCTGGATTGTTTGGAAACCCTTTTGGGGGCGGCAGGCACCACACCCCTGTGCGTCACGGTTGTGGACAATGGCTCTGATGATGGCACGGTGGGGTTGATAGAGGATTGGGCCTCGGGACGCGTTGCCTATGTGCCGCCCGCTGATTTGCCATTTGCACATCAGCCTGTTGCAAAACCCATCGCGCTGGAAACACCGGCGAATCCACAGGCCCCGCTTTGCTTGATCCTGACGGGCCAGAATGGTGGCTTTGCGGGCGGGGTGAATGTGGGGCTGGCCCATTTGGCGCGCAACCCAAAGATTGATAGGTTCTGGGTGCTGAACCCCGACGGCCTGGTTCCCGCCGGCGTGCCCACAG
>JAAFIJ010000019.1 GCA_013298675.1 Rhodobacterales bacterium
CCCGGAGTCGCGACCACCAGCCTGTTGACCCGTGAAGCCGAAGCGATTGTCGGCCTGTCCGATGGTCGCAAGATCGGCACCAAGCTGGTCATCGCCGCCGATGGTCGTCATTCCACCATGCGTGAAGCAGCGGGTATTGACGCGAAGACTATCCGGTATGGGCAAAAGGCGCTGGCCTTTGCGGTGACCCACCCGCTTGCGCATAACAACGTCTCGACCGAGATTCACCGAACCGGGGGGCCGTTCACGCTCGTGCCCCTGACCGACCGCGAAGGGCTGCCTTGTTCTGCAGTGGTTTGGATGGAAACCGGCCCCGTAGCACAGCACCTTGCAGCCCTGCCCCGGGCCGAATTTGAAGCCGCGCTTAACCTGCGGTCCTGTCAAATTCTTGGGCCGCTGACCCTTGCCTCTCGCATCACTGTTTGGCCTATCATCAGCCAGATTTCTGCGCGCATGTCGGGCGAGAGGATCGCCTTAATGGCCGAGGCAGCCCATGTCTTGCCCCCCATCGGAGCGCAGGGTTTGAACATGAGCATGGCCGACCTTGACTGCCTTTTGTCACTTGCGACCGGCGACCGTGCTGGTTTGGGCGGTGCCAAGATGCTTGACGCCTATCACCGTCAGCGCCACCCAGACGCAAAGGCGCGGCTTGCAGGCATTGACGCACTGAACCGCGCGTCAATGTTGGGCACGCCCGCCCTGCGCGATTTGCGTGCAAACGCCCTGTCAGCGCTTTACGCGCTGACACCGGTGCGAAAAACCCTGATGAAGGCGGGTTTGGGGCTGCGCTGACCCTACAAGACAGCGTCAGCGGCGCGGCGCAAACGGGCGACGGTTGCATCAACATCCTTCAACTTGTCCAACCCAAACAGGCCCAAACGGAAGGTGCGGAACTCTGGCCCTTCTCCCACCTGCAACGGCACACCTGCCGCAATTTGCATGCCCTGTTCGCGGAACTTGGCCCCATTTTGCACCAACGGATCCTCTGTATAGGACACCACAACACCGGGGGCCGCAAAACCATCGGCTGCAACCGACATAACCCCCTTTTCAGCCAACATCGCGCGAACGGTGGTGCCAAGTGCCCATTGTGCGGCCTTTGCTTGCACCCAGCCCATTGCTTTGGTTTCCATCATCGCGTCGCGCATGCCCACGATCGCATCTGTGGGCATGGTGGCATGATAGGCATGACCGCCACCTTCATAGGTCGCCATGATGCCGCGCCATTTCTTTAGATCAATCGCAAAGCTGTTGGAATTGGTGTCGGCAAGGCGTGTCTCGGCCAGCGGACTGAACATCACAAACCCTGTAGCAGGTGATGCGGACCACCCCTTTTGCGGGGCCGAAATCAGCACATCCACACCCGTTGCCGCCATATCGACCCAAACACAGCCCGACGCGATGCAATCAAGCACCATCAGCGCCCCGACCTCATGCGCGGCGGCGGCCATTGCGGCGATGTAGTCATCTGGCAAAATGATGCCGGACGACGTTTCGACATGCGGAGCAAAGACCGCATCGGGCTTTACCTCACGGATTTTGGCGCAGACTTCGTCAATCGGTGGCGGAGAAAACGGGGCCTTGGCCCCATTGCCTTGCTGGCGCGCCATCACGACAGTCGTTTGCGCCGCAAAGGCCCCTGCGTCGAATATCTGAGTCCAGCGGTAGGAAAACCATCCGTTGCGCACGATGAGCGCCGAACCTTGCCCGAACTGCCGCGCCACAGCCTCCATTGCATAGGTGCCGCCACCGGGCACCAAAGCGACCGCGCTTGCGTTATAAACCTCTTTCAACAGGCCCGAGACGTCGCGCATCACGCCCTGAAACTTGGCCGACATATGGTTCAGACTGCGGTCGGTGAAGACCACCGAAAATTCTTGCAACCCATCCGGGTCAATATGATCATGCGGCAGTTTCATGGCGCTCTCCTCTTTTGGCCAAGCCTAGCGCATTTGTTCGGGCACAAATACCCATTTCCGACCCCTGCATCGTCGCCTTCCCCCGAAATCAGGAAATTCTCCTGGTCCCCGGGCAAACTGCCCTCGCGGCCAAACCGCCAAAGGTTCAGACCAAAGTCTGATGTCCTATCGCCAAAGATGCGACCAAATGCCCTAGCTGGCCGACCCGACAAACGCGACGCTTCCGCAGCGAATAGTCTCAACCGGAGGATCAGATGACCATTGCCCCGATTGCCCAAGTTGACAGTTTCACCGCCGCCCAGGGCGCAAATTCCACCACCATCACCGGCAATCTTGGGGCCAACAATGGCAACGGGGCCGATTACGACCCCGATGGCAGCACGCTCGGTTGGGTAGCGGGCGCCGTCACCAGCCTTGCCGGCGACGGTGACCGCTTTCTGAGCGCCTTCTTTTCGGGCGGGGTTTTGTCCTTTCTGACCATCCAGGGCACCGTGTCCTACCCCCATCCGGTCATCGTTACCTCAACCGCCATCAGAACAGCCGAAGGGGGCCAGGTCTTTCTCGATACGTCGGGGAATTTCCACTACACCTCGGCCCTTGGGTTTTCTGGGGCAGACAGCTTCACCTACACTCTGGTGCACGCCGATTTCAACTTCACCACCTCCACCGTCAGCCTGACCGTGGCCCCAACCGCGGGCGCAAATGACCGCCCCATCGCCGCCGACGATGCCTTTACCCTGGCCGAGGATACCGTCCTGTTCGGCAATCTTCTGGCCAACAATGGCTTTGGGGCCGACAGTGATCCCGATGGCGACGCTCTGACTGTGGTGAACAACACGATCTTTTCCACTATGGGCGGGCTGGTGCGCATCTTTGTCGATGGCAGCTTCACCTATACACCTCGCGCGGGCTTTTCGGGGGTCGATGGCTTTGACTACACCCTGCTTGACCCCTCGGGGGCCAAGGATATGGGCCATGTCACGCTGACCGTTCAATCCATGAATGACGCACCCGAAGCTTTTGATGACAGCTTCACCGCGGTCCACGACCGCAGCCTGACCGGTAATGTTCTGGCCAATAATGGCTCGGGCCCCGACCGCGATCAGGACGGCGATCTGTTGACCGTCGCGGCAGGTCCGATTGTTACGGCAGCGGGCGGCCTCGTCACCCTCAATGCCGATGGCAGCTTCACCTACCAGCCCAAAAGCGGCTTTACCGGGCCAGATGGCTTTGACTACACCGTCCGCGACCCTTCAGGTGCCAGCGATATCGGCCATGTGACCTTGAACGTCATCAACCGCGCCCCAGTGGCGCAGCTTGACGCCTTTTCAATGGGTTACCGCGCCACGGTCACCGGAAACGTCATGGCAAACAACGGCTCTGGCCCCGACAGCGACCCTGACGGCGATGCCATCTCGGTGGTCGCGGGCCGCTCTGTCTCGACCAAGGGGTCCATCTTGACCCTGGCCTCGGACGGCAGCTTCAGCTTCAAGGCGGGCGATCTGTCCTATGGGCTCGAAGTGATGACCTATACCCTGACCGACACGCTCGGCGCCACCCGATCGGGCAGCATGCAGTTCTGGGTCGGCGGTCACGGCGGCTTTCAGGGCGGCCCTTTGGACGACATTTGGGCAGGCTCTGCAAGCAATGACATCGCCATGTTGTCCTCTGGCGACGACACAGCGGATGGCGGTGGCGGGGCCGATATCATCGGTGGCGGCGCGGGGGATGACAGCATTCTGGGCGGGCTCGGCAATGACCGCCTTTATGGCGAGGACGGCAAAGACGAATTGTCAGGCGGCGGCGGGGCCGACCGTTTGAACGGCGGCGCGGGCCGTGACCTGCTGAGAGGCGGCGCCGGGGCGGACCGCTTTGTGCTGAATTCGTTTTCCTACGATGCCGACCGTATCGCCGATTTCACGGCCGCCGACCGGCTTGAGATCGCGGCGGCTGATCTTGGCCTTTCGGCAGGCCCGCTGGCTGACGCCACTTGGCTCGTGGCGCACGGCGGGGCCGATGGCAGCCACGGCCGCTTTGAATACCACGCCGCCAGCAAGAGCCTTTATTGGGACGCAGACGGCCTTTCCGCCACGGCAGACCTTCTGGTGGCAACCTTTGACACCAAGGTCAGCCTAACGATCGACAGCTTCGTGCTGGTCTAGAGCGGGATGAGATTTCATGGAAACATCATAGTCGGAAATCGCGTTCGAGCCTTGGCGAGAGGCAGCGAATTCCGATTCCACTTAAACTCGTCCCGCTTTAGGCGAAGTCGCCCACCCCGGGGACGGCGGCCCTAGATCGGGCCGGGCCGCCGCTCCTCGGTCAAAAGCACATTGGCCTCGACCTGCCCCACACCGGGCAGGGTCATGATGCGGCGCCGCAGCACGCGTTCAAAATCGGCAATATCGCGCGCTACCACGCGCAGCCGGTAATCAAACAGCCCCAACACGTGCTGGACCACTTGCACTTCGGGGATCGCTTGCACCGCGCGTTCAAAATCCTCTAGCGAAACGCGGCCTTTGGTGGCCAACTTCACCCCCAAAAACACCGTCACCCCAAAGCCCAAAGCCGCGCGGTCAGCATCCACACGTGCCCCCGCGATCACCCCGACCTCTTCCAGTCGCTTGACCCGCCGCCATGCCGCGGGTTGCGACAAACCCAACCGCCGCCCTAATTCCCCCGCCGATACGCCCGCATCTTGCGACAATTCCCGCAAGACCGCATGGTCCAGATCATCCAGATCTATCACAGTGGCAGCCCCTCAGAGTCCTTGATCGTCGCAATCAGCATCAAAGCGTCCACTTCCGCAATATGTGGCAGGGCCAGAATCCGCCCCCGATAGATCGTCTGATACTGTGCCATATCGCGTGCAATTACGTTCAGGCGCACATCCACCCGACCCAAAAAAGTCTCGATCGCCACCACCTCGGGCACCTCACGCGCCGCTTGAATAAACTCATCAAAGGCGCGCGGGTTGGTCTTATCCAAAGTAAATCGCAAAGAAACTTCGACCTCATAGCCCAAGGCGCGCCAATCTATCCGCGCCTGCGCCACCCCAATCACCCCGGCAGCGGTCAATCGATCCAACCGCCGCGACAGCGTCGCTTGTGTCACCCCGGCCCGGGTCCCAAGTTCCGTACGCGACAAAGCAGGTTCGGCCAAATGGTGCCGCAATATTCGCCGATCCGCATCGTCAAGCTGCATGATTTCTTCACCAAATATATTTCTGACGCATGATCAATTCACCAAAATACCAAATTAGTCAAATTATGCACACAAATCACCCAGATAATCCCTATTCTGCCCCCATCAACCAACCAAGGGAGCGCCCAAATGCGCGTTTATTACGATCGCGATTGCGATGTGAACATCATCAAAGACAAAAAAGTAGCCATCCTCGGCTACGGTTCGCAAGGCCACGCGCACGCGCTGAACTTGCGCGATTCAGGTGCAAAGAACCTTGTGGTTGCACTGCGTCCGGGTTCGCCATCCGCCAAGAAAGCCGAAGGCGAAGGCCTGAAAGTTATGGGCATCGCCGAAGCCGCTGCTTGGGCGGACCTGATCATGTTCACTATGCCCGACGAGTTGCAGGCCGAAACCTATAAGAAATACGTGCATGACAACATCCGTGAAGGCGCTGCCATTGCATTTGCCCACGGCTTGAACATCCACTTTGGCCTGATCGAGACCAAACCCGGCGTTGACGTCATCATGATGGCGCCCAAGGGCCCCGGCCACACCGTGCGCGGCGAATACACCAAGGGCGGCGGCGTGCCTTGCCTTGTGGCGGTTCACCACGATGCAACCGGCAAGGCGATGGAAATCGGCCTGTCCTATTGCTCGGGCATCGGTGGCGGTCGTTCCGGTATCATCGAGACCAACTTCCGTCAGGAATGCGAAACCGACCTGTTCGGCGAACAAGCTGTTCTCTGTGGCGGTTTGGTTGAACTGATCCGCATGGGCTTTGAGACCCTTGTCGAAGCTGGATATGAGCCTGAAATGGCGTATTTCGAGTGCCTGCATGAGGTCAAACTGATCGTCGACCTGATCTATGAAGGCGGCATCGCCAACATGGACTACTCGATCTCGAACACCGCAGAATACGGCCAGTATGTTTCCGGCCCGCGGATCCTGCCTTATGTAGAAACCAAAGCCCGTATGAAGGCCGTTCTGTCCGACATCCAGTCTGGCAAGTTCGTGCGTGACTTCATGCTGGAAAACGCTGTGGGTCAGCCAACGATCAAGGCGTCACGTCGTTCGAACGACGAGCACCAGATCGAATTGGTCGGCAAAAAACTGCGCGACATGATGCCTTGGATTTCCAAGGGTAAAATGGTTGATAAAGCGCGGAACTAAGCGGTCGACCTTATCACATACCATGTTCTGCAGGCGGCGCCTTCGGGCGCCGTTTGTTTTGCGTCTCGCAACATCTGGCTTGGCGAACGTAAAACTCCGTGCAAAGGTTGTTGCAACAGGAGGAAATCTTGACCCCTACCCCCGCAAACCATGACGCCCCCGGATGGCGAAAACAGCCCTGGGCGTTGGTGGCCTTTGGCTTTCTGGCCCTTGCGCTGGCATCATCAGGGCGCGCAACCCTCAGCCTGTTGATGCCGGTTTGGACTCGCGAATTTGGCTGGACCAACAGCTATATCTCGGGCGTCGGTGCGGCGGCGTTGATTGTCATGGCGATAGTCGCCCCCTTTGCTGGGCGGATGATCGATAAGATGGGACCAAGATTCACCCTTAATCTGGGCATGGGACTGTTGGGCGTCGGCTGTGCGTTGGTTGCAACCATGAACGGCAAGCTGATGTTTGTGATCGGTTATGCGGGATTTTGTGCACTGGGTTTTGGTATCGTCGCCAGCCATGTTGTCGCCACCGCCGTTACGCGGTCGTTTTCTATACAACGCGGCGTTGCCGTTGGAACTGCGACCTCTGGCGCCACCGGTGGACAGTTCGTCATTGTGCCGCTGATCGCAGTTTTGCTGTCCTTCGCCAGTTGGCGGTGGTGTTTTGGTGCGCTGTCACTTGGCAGTCTGGCGCTGATCCCTTGCATACGCGCCCTGATGAAGGACAAAGCAGGGGCGCGATCTGACGCAGCGACTGACTCGCAAAGGTCCAGTTTTACGCAAGATTTCGGCCTTATCGTCCGTCGCCCTGCCTTTCACGCCCTGTTCTGGAGCTTTCTGATTTGTGGCTTCACCTCGACAGGGGCCATCGAGACGCATTTGCTGCCTTATGCCGCCTTTTGTGGCTTTCCGCCGGTGCAAAGTGCCTCGGCCTATGGGCTGCTTTCCCTTGTGAACCTGTTTGGTATGATCGGCGCAGGATGGCTGACCGACCGTGTGAACAGGCCGACGCTGCTTGCGTCGATCTATTTGCTGCGCGGGCTGACGTATATCGTTCTTTTTAATCTGCCCGGTGCCAACGTCGAAATGTTGTTCTTGTTCGCCATGCTCTTTGGCGTCGTTGACTATTCAACCGTTCCCGTAACCGCCAGCCTTGCCGCCAGCCATATTGGCATTTCGGTGATGGGTCAGGCGATGGGCATGATTGCAGCCGGCCACGCGATCGGCGCGGCCTTAGCCGCATATTTTGGCGGCTATGTGTTTGACAACACCGGCGACTACGACCTGCTGTGGAAGGCTTCACTTTGGCTTTTGGTCGGAGCTGGGGCGATGGCGCTGCTGGTGTTGCGCATGGCCCCGATTTCGCAGCGCACACCTGCGTAGTTGGCAGATGCGGCCCAATTGAACTGCCCGCTCGACTGCCCAAAGATGGTCGCTCAATCTAGGGCAGATCTCAATTGACAGGCTGTGGCAGCAAAGATAGGGCGAACACCTGAACATGCCACAGTGAGACTTTCCGTGCGTTTAACAATTATTGACGGCTTTCGCGGCTTTTTTCTTGTTTTCATGATGATTATCCACTCGGATGCTTATCTCAAGACGCTGGTGGGAAGGTTGAACCACCACTCCTTTGGCTGGGTAGAAGATGCTCAGGGGTTTGTCTTTATGTCTGGCCTTGTTGTGGGGCTGGTTTATGGCGGGCGCTATATCCGCCATGGCTACGATGTGATGCGCCGTGCAATTTGGGCCCGAATAAAGACAATTTACTCACATCAATTTGCACTTATCTTGCTATTCTTGGCGGCTGCATTCATTGCGGCCCGTTTCTCTATCTTGCCAAGAGAGTTGGAAACCTATGTGCATGAACCAGTCGCGCTGCCAGTGTTAAGTGCATTTTTGGTAACGGGATCGATGCATATGGGCATTTTGCCGATGTACATCTTCTTTCTTGCGGCAACCCCTTTCGCTTTCAAATTGCTGAAAGAAGAAAACTACATGGCTTATGTCGCAATCGTTGCGCTCTTTTGGATATTTGCGCAAACGCGTCTACCCGATTTGTTTGTTGAAACCATGGAAACACAAATGTCGGGTGCCGGACACAAGTTGAATCTTGGAATATACTTCAACATTTTTGGATGGCAGCTGCTGTTTTTTGGTGGATTGGCAATCGGGTATTTGATGGCTGCGAAGAAATTCAATGCACAAATCCTGTGGTCTCAGGATGCCTATAGGGCGTTTTTGGTTTGCGTTGGCATCTTCTTGGTCCTCGGTTTCTTCGATCGCATTGTGTTTAACTCATGGTTCGGGAATGATTTTACCCAAAGAATACTCAATGAAACCGACCGCGGAAATCTTGGCATCATTTATGTCATCGCTTTTGCCGCGGACCTTTACATCGTGGCATGGTTGGTTGGCCCGGGCATGACTGCGACACAAAAATTCTGGCGCGTTGTTGCGCAGTCGTTGGTAAAAGTAGTGAGCTTGCGGCCGCTTGTATTTTTGGGTCAACACAGTCTGCATGTATTTTCAGCCCATATCATCCTTGTATACATCGTCGCGACTGTTTTCCAAGATGGCCCACCGTCAGCACTTGTTGCCAACATCTTGGTCTTACTGTCACCATTGCCGTTGTTTTTGGTTGCCTGGCTGCATGCGCTTTCAGTTAAGAAAACCGCAAAGTAGCATCAGCATTGCTTTGGCGGGTTGAAGCGAAGGACGCGATCAGTCGCGCCAACACTATTTTGGCAATTGCAATTGGCGACTTCTGAGCACAAGCGCGCTTGATCTACCAAGTGATCGGCTTGCCCGCATAGTCGAAAAACCCACCGCTTTGCGTTGGCGCAAGCGCGTCAAGCACCGCCAGCAGGTTTTCTGCCGCTTGGGCAGTCGAAACAGCAGGCAAATTCCCTCCATACTTCAACGACAGCGCCGTTTCCACATGGCCTGGATGGAGAGCGACCACAACCGACTGCGGATGGCTGCGCGCCAATTCGATTGCGGCTGTGTGAATAAGCTGGTTTAGGGCGGCTTTCGCGGCGCGGTAGCTATACCAGCCGCCCAGAGCATTGTCGCCGATTGAGCCTACCCGAGCCGAAAGCGCGGCAAATTGACAAGGCCTGGACTTGGGTAGCAACCGAACACAGTGTTTCAAGACCAAAGCGGGCCCAACCGCATTCAGTGCAAATTGGCGCATCACAGCCGCACTGTTAACCCCGCGCAACGATTTCTCTGGACCTATCCCGTCAAGTTCTAGCGCGCCAGTGGCCACGACGATACGGTCAAATTCGCCTGTCAGCGCGCCAAGCACCCGTTCAATCGTCGCCTCATTGGTCAGATCCAGCCCATCGACGCTGCGCGACAGGCCGATCACTTCGCCCCCATCAGCCGCCAAGCGGGCCACCAAAGCCGCCCCAATGCCACCACTAGCCCCAATAATCAAAGCCCGCATCTGCGCTCTCCCACCTTACAAAAGAGATACGCTTCCCAAGCCCGATTGGATCAAACAGCCGCCTCTACGGCCGCAACAATACCGTCCACGACATCGGCCAACAGTCCCGCATCCTCACATTCCGCCATTACACGGATCAAAGGTTCCGTCCCCGACTTGCGGATCAAAATGCGGCCCTTGCCTTTGATCCGCGCGGTGTTCGCGTCGATCACGGCCCGCACTGCGTCGGCCTTCAACGGCTCTAGCCCAGCGGCATATCGAACATTTTTCAGCATTTGCGGCACAGCTTCAAACTGGCGGACCAATGCGCTGGCAGCATTGCCCGACCGCGCCATTTCAGCCAAAAACTGCAAGCCTGCAATCAAACCGTCACCAGTGGTGGCATAGTCAGTCATCACAATATGACCCGACTGTTCGCCGCCAAGATTGAACCCGCCTGCGCGCATCGCCTCGACCACATAGCGGTCGCCGACATTGGTGCGCAAAAGTTCCAACCCACGGCTGGACAAAAACCGCTCCAGCCCCAGATTGGACATAACGGTCGCCACCAATGTTTTGCCGTTCAAGCGGCCATCCTGGGCCCAGCGGCCGGCGAGCAGCGCCATGATCTGATCGCCGTCGGCCACTCGGCCCGCTTCGTCCAAGATCATCACCCGGTCGGCATCGCCGTCCAGACAGATGCCGACATGCGCACCGTGTGCGACGACGGCCTCGGCGGCAGTTTGGGTAAAGGTCGACCCGCAACGGTCATTGATGTTCTTGCCATTCGGGTTGACGCCGACCGGGATCACCTCTGCGCCCAACTCCCACAGCACATCGGGGGCGGCCTTGTACGCAGCACCATTGGCGCAATCTATGACGACCTTAAGACCGTCAAGACGCAGGCCCGACGGGAACGTAGTTTTCGCGTATTCTTCATATCGCCCCAAAGCATCATCGATCCGCTTGGCACGGCCAATGCTTTCGGGGCTAGCCAGTTCCAGCTCTGCCTCAACCATCGCCTCGATCTCTGCCTCGGCCGCATCAGACAGCTTGAACCCGTCTGGGCCAAAAAACTTAATTCCGTTGTCTTGATGTGGATTGTGACTTGCAGAAATCATCACGCCAATGTCCGCGCGCATCGACCGGGTCAGGAACCCAACCGCAGGGGTCGGGCATGGCCCCAGCAGCAATACATTCATGCCCATGCTGGTTAACCCTGCCGTCAGAGCGTTTTCCAACATATAGCCTGAAAGTCGGGTGTCTTTGCCAATCACCACCCGGTGCGCCAGACTGCCCTCGCTGCGGAAATAACGCCCCGCCGCCGCCCCAAGCTTTAGCGCCATTTCGGCCGTCATCGGATAGGTGTTAGCACGGCCTCTAACACCGTCAGTGCCAAACAACTTTCGGCTCATAGCGCCTCTCCTTTGGTAACGGCTTGCCACAGCGACAAGGCTTGTCGCGTCTCGGCCACATCATGTACGCGGATCATTTGCATGCCTTGCGCAACGCCCGCAAGCGCGACGGCCAAGCTGCCCGGCATCCGTTTAGCCGCATCAGATTCGGCACCAATCGTGCCGATGAATCGTTTTCGGCTGGCACCAAGCAGCACCGGAACGCCAAGGTCGTGAAACAGCGACAACCTTGCGAGCAGCGCCAGATTATGTGCGAGTGTCTTGCCAAAACCGATGCCTGGGTCCACTGCCAACAGACGGCGCGGAATGCCTGCGGCCACCGCGTCGCACAGACGCTGGTGTAACGCGTCAAAAACATCCAGCAAAACATCGTCATAGACAGGATCATCTTGCATTGTGGCTGGAGTGGCGATCGAATGCATCAAGATCACCGGTGCGACCTGACCTGCGGCAAAGCTCGCCATTGCCGCGTCGTATTGCAACGCGGTCACATCATTTAGAATGCTTGCACCCGCATCGAACGCCGCCTTTGCAACCGCAGCTTTGCGCGTGTCGATAGAGATTGGAAGCGTCAGCCCGCCCGCACGCAGCGCGGCTATCACGGGCGCAGTGCGCTGAATTTCCTCGGCTGCGTCGACATCTACCGCGCCGGGCCGCGTGCTCTCGCCGCCAATGTCCAAAATATCAGCCCCGGCCGCCATTCTTCGCGCACCCATCACCGCTGCATCGGGACGCAAGAACAGCCCCCCATCGGAAAAGCTGTCGGGTGTGACGTTCAAAATGCCCATAATGCGCGGTTGATCCAGTGACAGGCCAGCAAACTCGGGTCGCGGCGCACTAAGCCTGTCGCGCACCTGTTCAGGAACATCGCTTAAAGGCACAATCCGTGCGGTCTCGCTGCGCTTGATCACTTCAACTTGCGAAAACCAGCACCAGCCGCCCGCCAATGGCAAAGCGTCCTTTGGGCGAGCGGGATCGGTCATCGCGATAGGGCGGTAATATATCATACACACCTCCTAATCGGTCGGATTGGCACCCTGCAAGGGGGAAGGTTCAAGCCTTTTCCACTGTTACGCGACTTCCTGCCGGAAGTGCAACATTCGCGTGAACGACCATCTTTGCTGCAGCCATGGTTTCTGCAAGCCACAGTGCAAGCGCAACAGGATCGCGGCTTTGCGGGCCATCGACCGCATCAAGCACCATTTTCGACGGCGCCCAAACCACCATTTGACCACGCTTGATCGCCCAATCAATTTCCGTACGGGTTTGCATCACAACGCAGCGCGCATCCCGTGCCGCCAAAGCCCAAGCGTTTTGCTCAATGGCCAATAGATCGACCCGCCGCTGGGTTGGACGGTGGCCCGTTGTAGGACGCGGAAAATCTGGCATGCCGACGGTCAAAATCACAGGAAGTCCGTGTGACTGGATCAGATCCAGCCGCGCGGCAAGATCTGTCGCGGCAATCGTGGCATTGTCAAAAAACACGACAATGGGGTGCACAGACGCCTCTTGCCCGTCATGTCCCAAAACGGTCAACGCATCTTCGGCGCGGCTGCGGACAATCTCGACGCCCAGCTTGTAAGGGCCAACATCCAGCTTTTCGATCCGAACAAAGACGCGCATGGCTTGGGGCTCTGCCAAAATACGTTCTGCTAGCCGCTCTGCAAGGGTTTCCAAAAGGTTCAACCGCTCTGCTGCCAATTCGGTGGCAATGGATTCGGTGATCCGGTCATAGGATAAAATCCTGTCGACATCGTCATTCAGGGGTTGGGGCGCCGGGCGCACCTCGATGACGACATTGAACATCACCCGCTGGCGATGACCCCGTTCCTTTTGGAACGCGCCGATATCTACCTCGACAATATGGTCGCGCAACGAGATTCGGTCACGAGGGTCCGCACCAGCCGACGCGATAGAGCGTTCTTCGGGATGCGCAAAAGCAAGGCGAATATCACTGGTCATTGGCCTAACACCTTGCAAGGGGCGCGAAACGGCCCGAAATCGGTGCTGCCCGCCATAAAGAAGGGCAGGCTAATGCCCACCCTGCTGTTTTCTTTGCCTGAACCCGACCCCCTTCGCAAGGGCCGCGACGTTTGGATGTGTTTATGGTTGGCGATAAAACAGATGCGCTCCTATGGCTGCGGTCTGTGGGAACTGATTAGACCAGCCCGGGCGCACAGAGCGCGTGTGAAAATGGGTAGCACCCAAGGTCAAATCCCGAGTGGCACCGTCCAACATGACCCGTGCGATCCGGCCGGCGGTATCAGCGGCCGCACCTTCGGCCATCACTTCGGACGCGCCATCACAGACATAGGAAAACTGACAGCTTCCGCCGCCCGTTTGCCCAACCACACCACACACCGTGTTAGGATAGTTCGGGCTGTCGACGCGGTTCAAAATCACTTCAGCAACAGCAAACTGGCCCTTGAGTGTTTCGCCGCGCGCTTCAAAGTACAAAGCGGTCTTTAGGCATTGCCATTGTGCATCCCCCGAAGGCGCCGGAAGCGTTGCCAAGAAAGCCTCTGTATATTCAAGCGAACCAACTGGCTCAATGGCAGTGGTCTTTTTCCCTTTGGCTGACTGTTTACCAGCAACTTCTGTCGCAGCAGGCTCTTCAGCAATAACTGTCTTTGCGCCTGATTTAGGGGCAGCCTTGGCCACCGCAACAGGCTCGGCCACCTTTGGTCCAACTGCAAGCGACAAGCGCTTTGCACTCGGTAGTGCTTTAATGGTCTTGTGCTCTACCCCCATCAAAGAGGCAAATTCCTGGCCGAATGTTGCGTTCAGATCGTTGGACTGGCTCACCGTCACTTCGGCGAAGGCCGCTCCGCTTAGTACACTCAGCCCAAGCAGGGCAGAGGTCCAAATATGGTGCAAGCGCATTGTCTTGTGGTCCCGGTTTGTTTCATTCATGCCGCCCGAGAGTCCCGGAAAGCGAATGTACGACCTAGACGAGGCAATTGGGCACGTCCACCCAAGTGGCAAAATGGTCACAAATTTGCCGCAATTCTAGGCGGTTTTCCGCGCAAATCCTAAGATTCCACATGAGGTTTAGCCAGTAAGATCTAGATATTGTTTGATTTTTTCACTTGTCCACAGCATCGGCCAATGCCAAATGCGCAGCCGCCAGACGCGCCAAGGGCACTCGGTAAGGCGAACAAGAGACATAATCAAAGCCCGCACGTCGACAAAAGTCGATTGATTCGGGATTGCCGCCATGTTCGCCGCAAATGCTGAGAATCAGATCAGAACGCGTGGCGCGCCCGCGTTCTGCACCGATGTGCAACAGCTCTCCAACACCGTCGACATCAAGAGTATGGAACGGGTCTTCGGGGAAAACCCCTTGTTGGACATAGGTGTTCATGAACCGGCCGGCATCATCACGCGATAGACCGTATGTCATCTGCGTCAGGTCATTGGTACCAAAGGACAGGAATGACGCATGCTGCGCGATCTCGCCCGCCCGCAACGCGGCGCGTGGGGTTTCCACCATCACGCCCAACTTGAACGCGAAATCAACGCCAGTTTTGGTGCGAACAGAGGCGGCAACTGCGTCAATATGAGATTTGACCAATTCCACCTCGCGACGCGCAGACACCAAGGGGATCATGATTTCCGGGACCACAGGCGCACCTTTGCGGGCAACGACGACTGTTGCCTCGAAAATCGCCTGGGCTTGCATCGCATAAATTTCAGGCAAGACCACACCCAGACGCACCCCGCGCATGCCCAGCATCGGGTTGAATTCAGACAGCGCTTCGGCCCTTCGCACCACCTCGGATAATGGCCGGTCCAACGCCTCTGCCAATTCGCGCAGGCCCTCGCGGGAATGGGGCAAGAATTCATGCAAGGGCGGGTCAAACAGGCGGATACAAACCGGCAATCCAGACATGATTTCAAACAGTTGCACAAAATCGTCGCGTTGCATCGGCAACAGCCGGGTCAGGGCCGCCGCGCGGTCCTTTGAGGTGTCGGCGAAAATCATCTCACGCATCACGACCAGTCGGTCCTCATCAAAGAACATATGTTCTGTCCGGCACAGGCCAATGCCCTGGGCCTTAAAACGCCGCGCTGTCTCTGCATCAGCAGGTGTATCGGCATTGGCGCGAATGCCGATATCGCGAACCTCATCTGCCCAGCCAAGCAAGGTTTGGAATGTTTCATCCAGCGCCGGGGCCAACAGTACGGCAGCACCCGCCAAAACCTCGCCTGTCGTCCCATCAAGCGTGATCAGATCGCCCTCTTGAAATACGCGTCCATCGGCAGCAATGACCCGCTTTTCCTTGGCATCAAGACGCAAACCAGACGCGCCCACGACACAAGGGACCCCCAAGCCGCGCGCAATCACGGCCGCGTGGCTGGTCACACCGCCCCGTTCTGTCAAAACAGCCGCCGCCGAATGCATTCCACGAATGTCTTCGGGGGCGGTTTCGCGTCGCACCAAAACACAAGGTTCGCCGCGCGACGCGCTGGCTTGGGCGGCGGCAGAGGTGAACACGATTTTACCAACCGCAGCGCCGGGGCTAGCCGCGATGCCTTTGGCAAAAACATCACGCGCCCCGCGCGGATCGACCTGTGGGTGCAACATTTCAGACAAGGACCGTGGTTCGACGCGCAGCACGGCCTCATTCTGGGTGATGATCCCATCTTCGGCGAGTGCAACTGCAACCCGCAGACCTGCCCGCGCCGAACGGGCCACTTTTATGGCATCGAGCACCGACAAATGGCCGTCCTCAATGGTGAATTCGATCTGCATTTCTTCGCGCAGCTTCGCCCGGCACCCTACCCCGTATCGGATCAGATCGGCGAAAAGGTCAGGCGCGATATCTTCAAGAGAGGGGCCGCGTTTGTCGCGCGTCAGATAGATCGCATCGTTCACTTTCAGCGCGTCACGCCCTTGGCTTTGGCCAAGATAGCGCCCGGTCACTTGGGGCATGCCCGTAACCGGATCGATGAACTGCACCACGCCAGAGCCGGAAATGCCCTGGCCAAGGCCTTGGGCCATGGCTTGCACCACCAGACCAAGGGCCGCCTCAACCGGTGCGCCTTTGGCTTGGCGAAGAAGGCGCGCAGAAGTGCCTTCCCATGCGCGGGCCATGGAACGCAGCACTTCGGACAGCTGTTGTGCGGGATCTTCGGGGAACGGTTCATCCATTTCGCGTTCGTAATGGCGCAGGGCGTCGCGCAGGGCATCGGCGGAAGGTGTCACAGAATCAAACACATCAGGGTCAAGGCGGGCCACGTGGGTGGCATAGGATTGCACAAAGCGCAGGTAGATCGCGTCGGCCGCAGCTTGGCCGTGGCGGGTGATCAGCAGCGCATGGCGGGCCGCGTTCATGCCGATGTTCAGGATGGTTCCCGGCCCGCCCCAATCGGGGTTTTCCGGGCTGGGGCGCACGGAAATCAACGGTGCATCGCCAAAATGTTGCAAAATCGCTTTGCTATCAATGCCTTGGCCAGACGCGATCGCGCGCACGGTTTGGGCGGGCAAAGCCACGGTTTGCGGCACGGGCAAAGAAAGGCGGATCAGGCGCTGCAGGCATTTCGCACGCCAGCCATGTGCGCGCGTGTGGATCACGGCGGATGGGGTGACTTCGACGAAATCTGGAAACTCAAAATTTTTCTGCACTGCGGCGTCCCTCACTAAGCACACGCAGAATACGCCTAAACGCGTGTCACGCAAGTGTTACGCGTGAAAACCCACAGGTCAGGTGGGGGGCATCTGCCCCCCGGGGCCTTTGGCCCCACCCCCTGAGGATATTTTTCAACAGATGAATTCAGCCGTCGAGTTTGGTGAGGTCGGCCACGCCCGAGCAGATGGTGCGGATGCGCGACAGCAGGTTAAGGCGGTTGCGCCGGGTGATGGCGCTGTCGGCGTTAACCTGGACGGCGGTGAAGAAGTTGTCGATGGGCGCGCGCAGCCCAGCCATGGCGGCCATGGCGGTGGCGAAATCCTCGGCCGCCATGGCGGGTTTGATGGCGGCTTCGGCGGTGTCGAGAGCGGTGAAAAGCG
>JAAFIJ010000190.1 GCA_013298675.1 Rhodobacterales bacterium
TTCGCGGTGGCTGCTTTGATGTCAGCACCGTTCTGAGCGCCCGAATAGCCCGGGACCTCAGTTTCGCCAACCTTGATCGTGGCAATCTTGCCTGCTTCGCCCGCTTCGGTTGAATAGTTAACCGAGGTACGTGCCAAAAGCGCTTTGGCCAAATCACAAGAGTTGGTGAACTTAAGCGTGCCAGTCGGGTTGAACTGGAACGAGCAATCAGCCGGATCAGCGCTTACAACGACGGGCGTCTGATGGGCGGCATAAAGTGCAGGGTTCGCCGTCTGGGTCAAAAGCGGGAAGACGAACTGATAGGATGCAGCAGCGATTGCGCAACCTGCGAGAATGATCTTCTTTCGGCCGATCTTGTCGGAAAGGCTACCGAAGAACAAAAAGCCCCCCGTGCCCAGGATCAAGGACCATGCCACCATCACGTTGGCGGTAAAGCTGTCCACCTTGATGACGTTTTGCATGAAGAACAGGGCATAGAACTGACCCGAGTACCAAACAACTGCTTGACCAGCGACGAGGCCGAGCAGAGCGATCAGAGCGATCTTGGCATTCATCCAGCCCCAGATGATGGCGATTACAACAAAGGCAATGCCGATCATCTGCGCCATGCCCGTGGTCAGCATGCCCGAGAAGGCAGCAACAGCGAACAAGACCGGAGCGATCAATAGAACCAGAGCGTTTTTGCCGGGACCGAAAGCTTCGCTAAGCGGTGCTTTTGAGGCAGCGCCTTCTTCCTTCATCTTTTTGAAGGCAGGCGATTCGTTCATTTGCAGACGAATGTAGAGCGAGATCCCCAAAAGGAAGATCGAGCCCAGGAACGGGATACGCCAGCCCCACAGATCAAAAGCCTTGATCATCTTGACCGAACCATCGGCGTTCAGGACAACGGCACCAGCCGCATCGATGACCTCAGTGGCTGGCCAGTTACCATTCACATAGCCCTGAACCGACAAGATCACGATCAACGACAGCAACAGACCAAGGGTTGCTGTGGTCTGGATAAAGGCAGTGAAATAGCCGCGGCGGTTGGCCGGGGCGTGCTCGGCCACGTAAACCGCAGCGCCACCATATTCACCACCAAGGGCCAGACCCTGAAGCATACGCAGCACGATCAGGATGATCGGTGCAGCCGCACCCCAGCTGTTATAGCCGGGCAGCAGGCCGACGAGGAAGGTCGACAAACCCATGATCAGAATGGTGGCAAGGAAGGTGTATTTGCGGCCGATCACATCGCCCATCGCACCAAAGAACAGCGCGCCAAATGGGCGAACAAGGAAGCCCGCAGCGAAAGCCAACAGTGCAAAAACGTTGCGTGTGGCTTCTGGGAATGCAGTAAAGAACTGCGCGCCGATGATCGCGGCGAGCGAACCGTACAGGTAGAAATCATACCACTCAAAAATCGTACCTGCGGAAGAGGCCATGATGACCTTCTTTTCTTCCGCCGTCATGGGTCGCGATCTGTTCGCGACGCTTGCGTCTGCTGTGTTCGCCATAATTGGCCTCCCTTTTTGTCTCCGGCGAGGTGCCGGTTCCCTCTTGCCCAAAGATATCGCGCGCCCTTGCGGACAAACCTTCACCCTTCACTGCAAAAGCAGAGTTAGGCACGAGGCCCTACGAACCTTGGTTATTCTTTTCTTTTGCTCGGGTTGGTCCGAACAAAAGCCTCCTCCCTAAACCGCGACCCCAACGATGATGGCATGCAGGTTTTGGCGGATCTCTGCGATGGATCGCATCGCATCAAGCCGCTCTAAAACGTCCTTGCCGTCATAATATGAAATCAACGGAGCCGTTTGGGCGTGGTAGGCAGCGAGCCTGCTACGCACCGTTTCGGCATTGTCGTCGGCACGCCGTGTAAACGCCGTACCGCCGCATTTGTCACAAACGCCCGCCGTAGAGGGGTGTTTGAATTCGTCATGATAGCCCTCGCCGCAGGCACAGGTGTAGCGCCCGGAAACCCGTGCCACCATCGCCGCGTCATCGACCTCTAGGCTGATGGCCGCCGTGATCTTTTGCCCCTTTTCGGCCAAAAGACTGTCCAAAGCTTTCGCTTGACCGATCGTACGGGGAAACCCGTCAAGGACCACCCCGGCAGCGACATCGGGCTTTGACAAACGATCGTTCAGGATTGCTAGAACAATCTCGTCCGACACCAACCCACCTGCCGCCATCACCGCTTTGGCCGCAAGCCCAGCAGGAGTTTTGGCGGCCACAGCGGCGCGCAAAAGATCACCCGTTGACAGTTGCATCAGTCCGAAATCCTGCTCAAGGCTCCGCGCTTGCGTGCCCTTGCCCGCGCCTGGTGGACCAAGAAGGATGACGACCGATCCCATGCCTTAACCCCGGTTCATGCGGTTGGCGATCAGATCGTCAACCACCGACGGATCGGCGAGCGTAGAAGTATCACCCAGCGCGCCAAAATCATTCTCGGCAATCTTGCGCAAAATCCGCCGCATGATCTTACCCGAGCGGGTCTTCGGAAGACCTGGGGCCCATTGGATCAGATCAGGCTTTGCAATCGGACCAATTTCGGTCCGCACCCAAGCCTCAAGCTCTTTGCGCAGAGCCTCCGTCGGCTCTTCGCCGCGCATCAGGGTGACATAAGCATAAATCCCTTGGCCCTTGATGTCGTGCGGATAGCCGACCACCGCTGCCTCGGCCACTTTGGCATGGGCCACCAAGGCGCTTTCAACCTCGGCAGTTCCCATCCGGTGACCCGAGACGTTGATCACATCATCAACCCGGCCAGTGATCCAGTAATAACCGTCAGCGTCACGGCGACACCCGTCACCGGTAAAATAGTAACCGGGATATTGGCTGAAGTACGCCTCTTCAAAGCGGGCATGATCACCCCAGAGCGTGCGCATTTGTCCGGGCCAGCTGTCAGCGATGCACAGCACCCCGTCAGCAGTTGTCTCGGATTGGACTGCACCAGAGGCTGGATCAAGAATGACCGGCTGCACGCCAAAGAAGGGCAGGGTGGCGGAACCCGGTTTTTGCGGAATTGCCCCGGGCAACGCGGTGATCAAGTGACCGCCAGTTTCCGTTTGCCAGAACGTGTCAACGATCGGGCACTTGCCGCCGCCGACATGGGTGTTGTACCAGTTCCACGCTTCGGGGTTGATAGGCTCGCCGACAGAACCTAGCAATTTGAGACTGGACAGGTCATGCTTTGCAACCCATTCGGGGCCTTGGCCCATTAGGGTGCGAATTGCAGTTGGGGCAGTGTAAAACTGATTGACCTTGTGCTTGGCGCAAACCTCCCAAAAGCGGCCTGCATCGGGGAAGGTCGGAACCCCTTCGAACATCAGGGTCGTGGCACCGTTTGAAAGTGGTCCATAAATGATATAGCTGTGCCCTGTCACCCAACCCACGTCGGCGGTGCACCAAAACACATCGCCGTCATGATAATCAAAGGTCATCTCATGCGTCATCGACGCATAAACCAGATAGCCGCCGGACGTATGCACAACACCTTTGGGTTTACCTGTAGAGCCAGAGGTGTAAAGGATGAACAGCGGATCCTCTGCGCCAACCTCGGTTGGGGCGCAAACCGCAGACGCAGCAGCCATTTCCGCCAAAAGATCGACGTCGCGGCCTTCAACCCAAGTGGTTTGATCGCCGGTGTGTTTGACCACAAGGCATTTGACCTTGTCCGAGCAATGCAGCATTGCTGCATCCACATTGGCCTTTAGCGCGGTTTTCTTGCCCGCCCTTGGGGCATAGTCGGCAGTGATCACGATCTGCGCTGCACTGTCATTGACCCGGTTTGCCAAGGCGTCGGCAGAAAAGCCGCCAAAAACCACCGAATGGATCGCCCCGATGCGCGCACAAGCCAGCATCGCATAAGCGGCCTCTGGGATCATCGGCATGTACAAAACCACGCGGTCACCTTTGGCAACGCCCTGCGCCTTTAGAACGTTTGCCAGACGCGATGTCTGTTCGGCTAATTCTGCATAGGTAATGTGGCGCGCTGCGTTCTTTGGATCATCGGGTTCCCAAATGATCGCAGTCTGGTTTGCCCGCTTGGGAAGGTGGCGGTCGATGCAATTGGCAGAGATGTTCAGGCTGCCGTCTTCAAACCATTTGATTGACACCTTGCCTTGTTCAAAATTGGTGTCCTTGACTTTGGAGTAGGGCTTGATCCAGTCGATCCGCTTGCCCTTTTCACCCCAAAACGCCGCTGGGTCCGCAACGGATTGGCGGTACATGGTATCATAGCGCGCCGCCGAGACATGAGCGTTTGCCGAAAACTCTGGCGATGCTGCATAAACTTTTGTCTCTTGGCCGTGATTTTCCATGTGGAGTCCTCTTCCAAAACCGAACTTTCGCGGCGCGTGGGCATCATGCTTGAAGGGCATATCGTCAAGGCCAGCGCCAACTTCTATCGCTGATCATATACTTTTGTAAAAGTTTTGATAACCCTTTTTTTTAAATCAATATTCTTGTAAATTTGTTGACAAAATCTGCGGTGAATTTTGTAAATTGTTGAAAATATCCAATGGTCTTGGACACAGCGCCTGCATCGAAACTTTGGTCAATCCTTTTCAGCAGAGTTTACGGTTGGCTTTGGGATTTTCCACTGCGAACCGCCATATGGTGCCAGGGCCGAGCAAGTTGATGTTTGGCACAAAACGTCGCCTTGAAATGTGTCGAAGAAGGACTCGATTCGCTTGGCCACTTTGCCCCTATGGTGCGGGCATGAAAAAGGGCCGCGCAGGGCGGCCCTTTGGCGCGTTGGCTTGTGCACCTAGATCGGGTTGTCGCAGCGGATGCTCACCTGCATTACGCCTTTGACAAAGCTTGGCCATTTCAGGTGCACCTGATTAAGCGAGGCTCCCTGCTCGGTCAAAGTGTAGTGCGACACAAATTGTGCCACGTTTGACGCATTGCTGATCGCGCCCTTGGGCACGGCCGCAACAACGTTCTTTGCCCTTGAACCGAAGGGCAAGTAAGCGCCCCCACTGACAATCCATGTATCGGCCGCAGTGTTTTGCGTATGCTCAATTTGCAATGGGCTGACCGTGGCTTGGGTGATGCCGTGGAAAGTGTTGCTTTCAAAAGAGATGTTCCGGAAATTGGCAAAGTTCAGGGTTGAATAGGTGGTGTCGATCATTTCTACCCGGTCAATTGCCCCACTAGAGGCGCGGAACACGTTGCCCTGCACCGACAAGCCGTTCAACGAATGGCCGGACCCGCGCGGGGTGATGACCAGACAGCGCGCACCGGTGCCCGTGTTTGAGACCAAAAACAGGTTGGCCGTTAGCGTCAACCCGCCGAAGGAGAACCCCGTGTTATAGTTGGGATCATTGTCATGCTCATTCGACATTTCGATAAAGCAGTTGTCGATATAGTTGCCGGTCACAAAACTTTTGACGTTGGGCATCGTAAAGACCAACCCCGCCCGACGCAGGCCGACAGCAAAGTCATCGCCTTGAAAGAAGTGGTTGCCGATAATCAGATGGCCAGAGCCCGCCATGACTCCAAAATGGGCAAACCGAACAGCGCGGTTGTTTCTGATTTTGACGTCGTTTGCATTGACGT
>JAAFIJ010000191.1:0-1136 GCA_013298675.1 Rhodobacterales bacterium
TTACTTGAAGTCGCGCGCGCCATTCTGGAAAAAAGAAGTCGGCGCACAAGGCGATGCTTGGGTTGAGGCGCGCCGCGAAGACGAAGCGGCGCTGAACCGCTGGTAGAACATATAACGACAAAGGGGCGAGCGATGCAAAAAGTAGCTTTGATCACGGCAGGCGGCTCTGGCATGGGGGCTGCGGCCGCGCGGCGATTGGCGGCCGATGGTTTTGCCGTGGCGATTTTGTCGTCTTCTGGCAAAGGTGAGGCTTTGGCGACCGAATTGGGCGGTGTCGGGGTGACCGGGTCCAACCAATCAAACGACGACGTCAAACGTGCGGTCGATGCGACGATGGCACGGTTTGGCCGCATTGATGTCTTGGTGAACTCTGCCGGACACGGACCGCGCGCGCCCTTGTTGGACATCACTGACGAGGGTTGGCATCAGGGCATCGACATCTATTTTCTGTCCGCCGTGCGACCTATCCGCCTTGTGACCCCGATCATGGAGGCGCAGGGCCAGGGCGGGTCGATCATCAACATCACAACCTTTGCCACCTTTGAACCAGATCCGCTGTTTCCCACCAGTGGCGTTGCGCGTGCAGGTCTTGCGGCTTTTTCAAAACTATTTGCCGACAAATACGCCCCGCAAGGCATCAGACTGAACAACATCTTGCCTGGCTTCATTAACTCTTTGCCCGAAAAGGAAGAGTTCCGCTCACGCATTCCTATGGGCCGCTATGGCCGGGTTGAGGAAATTGCGGGAACGGTCAGTTTCCTTGCCTCTGACGCTTCGGGCTATATCACCGGGCAAAATCTGCGCGTGGATGGTGGGATCACCCGGTCGGTTTAAAAATCAAACAGCTCACTTAAAAAGCTCTCACGCTTTTTGTAACGCTTCCCATGGCGGTGATCATCATCATCGTCGTCATCCCGGCGGCGTGGTGTTTCGGCGCGCTGTCCGGAATATCCCGGTTCGGGCTGATAGACGGGTGCGCTGGGCCGAGCGGGGGGCGTCGGCGCGGCCGTCGGCATGGGCGCAGGCCCGGCGGAGCGTTCAATGATTTTGTCCAATTCACCCCGGTCAAGCCAGACGCCCCGGCATTTCGGGCAATAGTCAATCTCGACCCCACCACGATCGGCCATCACCAAAGT
>JAAFIJ010000191.1:1146-5525 GCA_013298675.1 Rhodobacterales bacterium
ATTACCAAAGTCTCATTGTCCACTGGGCATCGCATCGCGCTCTCCTTTATATTTCTGAACAGATGGTGTGCAATTTTCCGAGCGCAAGGCTTGCAAGCGTTCTTGCCTCGCTTAAATCGAAGGAATAGCCTCACTCAGCAAGATTTCCCCAAAGGAACAGATCAATGCCCGCTGATACGCCATATGTGCCCCCGAAGGTTTGGACTTGGGACAAAGGAAACGGCGGAGAGTTTGCCAACATCAACCGCCCGATCGCGGGGGCCACGCATGACAAGGAATTGCCGCGCGGCGACCACGGCTTTCAGCTGTACTCGCTTGGCACCCCCAATGGCCAAAAAGTGACGATCCTGTTTGAAGAGCTGCTGGAGGCTGGTCATAGCGGTGCGGAATATGACGCTTGGTTGATCAATATCGGCAAGGGCGATCAGTTTGGGTCAGGCTTTGTCGATGTTAACCCGAATTCGAAAATCCCCGCCTTGCTTGACCTGACCGGGCCTGCGCCGCTACGCCTGTTTGAGTCCGGCTCAATGTTGGTGCATCTGGCCGATAAATTCGACGCGTTCCTGCCCAAGAAGGGGCCAGTGCGGACCGAAGTGATGAACTGGCTTTTCTGGCAAATGGGGTCGGCGCCGTTTGTCGGCGGCGGATTTGGCCATTTCTTTGCCTATGCGCCCGAAAAGTTGGAATATCCGATCAACCGCTACGCGATGGAAACCAAGCGCCAATTGGACGTGCTCGACCGTCGTTTGGCAGAAGTCGAGTATGTAGCGGGGGCTGATTATTCCATCGCAGATATGGCGATCTGGCCCTGGTACGGCAGCATGGTCCTTGGCCGCAGCTATGCCAATTCGGCCGAATTTCTGGATGTAGGGATCTATAAGAACCTGATGCGCTGGGCGCAGGCGATTGACGCGCGTCCAGGGGTCAAACGCGGACGTATTGTCAACCGCAGTGGGGGAAACGAGACCGAACAAGTGCCAGAGCGCCATTCGATGGCCGATTTCGCCGGAAAGGCTGTGTAACCCGGCAGCGTCCTTCGTGCGGCCCCCATAGACAGACCTCCACCCTCTCGCTATCCTACGCGAGAGCCGTGACGATGGCGTCGTCACAGGGGGCAACCCCAACGCTTGCGGGGCTGCCCGCTTTCGTCCTGCACGCCGGGACCTTTCGGGGTTTCGGCTGCCTTGCACCGGACCCCAGCCATGAGGTCTGAGATGACAACTACCGCTTCAAAAACTGATCGCCCGCAACAGTACCGGTTCCATCAGGGCGACCGGGTGCTGCCCTTTGCACCAGAGGAATATGAGAACCGTCTTGCCGACTTGCGCGACCTGATGGAACTGCAAGGCATTGACGCCTGCGTCTTCACCTCGATGCACAACATCGCCTATTATTCCGGGTTCCTTTATTGTTCATTCGGGCGGCCATATGGGCTTGTGGTGACGGCGACGCAAAGCGTGACCATCAGTGCGGGCATTGATGCGGGCCAACCTTGGCGGCGTTGTCACGGCGACAACATCACCTACACCGATTGGCAGCGTGACAACTACTGGCGGGCTATTCACTCGGTCACCGGCGAAGGTCGGGTCATCGGCTGCGAAGCAGATCACCTGACGATGGTGCAATCGGAAAAGCTGAACGCCTTTTTGAAACCCAAGCGGGGCGTCGATATTTCGGCCGGAACGATGCGCCAGCGCATGACCAAATCGCAGGCTGAATTGGACATCATCCGCCATGGTGCAGGTGTGGCCGACGTAGGCGGATTTGCCATCCGCGATGCGATTCGTGAAGGGGTACGAGAGATTGACGTGGCCATGGCAGGCCGCGACGCGATGGAGTTGGAAATCGCCAAACGCTTTCCCGATGCTGAATACCGAGACACTTGGGTGTGGTTTCAGTCAGGGATAAACACCGACGGCGCACATAACCCCGTCACCTCACGCAAACTGAAGCGGGGCGATATCTTATCGCTGAACACATTCCCGATGATCAGCGGCTATTACACCGCGCTTGAACGCACCCTGTTTGTCGGTGAAGTGGACCCAGCATCAAAACGCATCTGGGATATCAACGTCGCCGCTCACGAATATGGGATCAGCCTGTTGGTCCCCGGCGCGTCCTGTGCCGAAGTGACGGCCAAGTTGAACACCTTCTTTGAGGAACATCAGGTTCTGCAATACCGCACGTTTGGCTATGGCCACTCGTTTGGCGTTCTGTCGCACTACTATGGTCGTGAGGCCGGGCTAGAGCTGCGCGAGGATATTGATACGGTGCTAGAGCCGGGGATGGTGATCTCTATGGAACCGATGCTGACGATCCCGGAAGGACAACCTGGGGCGGGCGGCTACCGTGAACATGACATTTTGTTCATCACCGAAGACGGCAATGAAGACATAACAAAGTACCCCTATGGGACTGCGTTCAACGTGGTAGGTTAAGGCCGGTTTCGGCCAGCTAAAGCCCTAGGGTATCGGGAATCGCCCAGTGCGCATCACCGTTGCGGGCGTTTCTCGATACCCCAATTGCCTTTGTGCCCAGTCTGTTTTGATGGCAAAACGGTCAAATAATGCCGCAGAACTGTTTCCAAAGCCGAAACAAGCAGTTTCAAACGTCACTGTGCCCGGTTTTCTTTTTACAACGCGGCGCTGGGGCTTGACGCAAGGTGCGGCAGCGGCGCTAGGTGCTGAAAATCACAGTATTGAGTCTTATCCATCATGACGTCCATCACCCGACTGCTTGCCTTGCTTGCTTTTTCCGCCCTCGCCGCCTGTGGTGCCAAGCCAGAGACTGACGAAGCGCCCGTCGTGACCCCCGGCTATGAGGCGGTCGAAGACGAGGGCTTTTTGATCGAGGCTGTTGCTGCGCGCCATTTGGCTGGTGGACATGAGCGTAAAGAAGTGGATTACGCAGGCGATGAAAAGCCGGGCACGATCGTCGTCGATACCCATTCGCGCCGCCTTTATTTTGTGCTCGAGGGTGGCCGCGCCATAAGCTATTCGATCGCTGTGGGTCGCGAAGGGCTGGCTTTTGCAGGCTCGGGATATATCGGTCGCATGGAAAAATGGCCTTCCTGGCAGCCGACAGCCAACATGATCAAAACGCGTCCTGATTTGTATCTGAAATATGCCGCCGGGACGCCGGGTGGTTTGGAAAACCCCTTGGGCGCACGCGCGATGTATCTTTATCGCAATGGCCGCGATTCAAAATTCCGGATCCACGGCACCATCGATAACGCGACCATAGGCCGGGCGACCTCGGCTGGTTGCATTCGATTGTTCAACCAAGATGCGATTCATCTGTTTGAACAGGTCAAGACCGGTGCTCGCGTCAAAGTGCGCTCTTTGGAAGAAAGCATCGCAGCGGACGGGGCTTTCATGGACAACGCTTGGGGCGTCGCTGTGCCGGCAACGCCTGAAAACATCGCTCAAAAAGAGTTGGACCTTGTGGCCAAGGCTGAACAAGAGGCTGCAGAAGCCGCAGCCGCGATCAAAGCGGCAGAGGCCGAAGCAAAGCTGGCAGCCAAGGCCGAGAAAAAGCGCCTTGCCGCTTGCCGCCGCAAAGGTGTGGAAGAGGCAGATTGCCCGCCCCTGATCGACGCCGCGGTAACAGCAAACGGATAAAAAAGAAGGCCCGGTCGATTAACCGGGCCTTTTCATTGATTGTTTTGCGTAACACCAATGCAGGCATTGATGCTGCCAACCTAAATGAGGATCCGACCTGATACAGGTTAGGTGCGAATGACATAATCCTTCAATGTTGTTTCCAATACTTGCCATGTGCCCGAAAAGCCGGGGCGGATGACAAAGCTATCGCCCGCATGCAAATGTTGGGCGACGCCCGCCACGTTTGTTAGGATCGAATGGCCCGAATGGATATAGATATACTCCCATTCGTCATAGTGAACGCGCCAAGTGCCCGGTGTGGATTGCCACAGGCCACAGTAAAGCCCGTCGACATCTTCAAGGTTCCAGGTGCTGTGCACGGGATCACCAGCAATGACCTTTGCGGGATCTGGGCGGCTGACATCGGGGGTGATGCCTTCGCGGGTGACACGGGCAAGCAGCGACATGGAAAGCCTCCTTTGGCGGTTTGGCGAACTCGGCCAGCTTCGCGCGCGGCCGTCAAGTCCCCAAAGTCGCCGCAATGCAGCGCAACAATCTTGCTCATAGCGAAAAGCTATGCCCATATAATGCGAATTGCAGACTCTCGGCACTCGTCTGCCGCGAGTCACCCAAGCCGAACCATGTTTTGTCCGAACCCGCATGCGGAGCCTGTCAGATGAGTGCCACGTCGCCCCTTCGCCCGGTTTTGCCGCCAGACATCCGTGCCCGAAAGGGCCAGACGCCCCTCGTGGTGCTGACAGCCTATACGACCCCCGG
>JAAFIJ010000192.1 GCA_013298675.1 Rhodobacterales bacterium
GTGGCTGTTTCCGCTTATCGGCGTGGCGCTGACTTCGTTGCGCCCTGCCTCTGATCTGGCGCAGGGCAATTACTTTGGGATGCCTTCCGGGATCGCCTGGGAGAACTACGTCTACATCTTCACCGAAACGCCCATTGGGCAATACATGATCAACTCGCTTTGGGTGACGATCCCAACCGTGATCGGGGCCGTTGGCCTGTCGTTGATGACGGGTTTTGCATTGGCAGTTTATGGATTTCGCGCCAATATCCTTGTGTTTTTCATGTTTGTCGCCGGAAATTTCGTACCGTTCCAAATCTTGATGGTTCCCGTCCGTGACATGACGCTGCAATTGGGTATGTATGACACCTGGTATGGGCTGGCGCTGTTCCACATTGCGTTTCAGACCGGCTTCTGCACCCTTTTCATGCGCAACTTTATCAAGTCCCTGCCATTTGAGTTGGTAGAGGCCGCGCGCGTTGAAGGTGTTGCCGAATGGCGGATATTCTGGTTCATCGTCCTGCCCCTGATGCGTCCGGCAATCGCCGCTTTGTCGGTGCTGGTGTTCACCTTCATCTGGAACGATTTCTTTTGGGCAACTGTGCTGACCCAAGGCGTGGACAGTCAACCGATCACGGCGGGCCTGTCATCGCTGAACGGCCAATGGATCGCGCAGTGGCACCTTGTCTCTGCGGGGTCGATCCTGGCCGCCATGCCACCAGTTGTGATGTTCTTTATGATGCAGAAGCATTTCATCGCTGGTCTGACGCTAGGGGCGGTCAAGTGAAAATCTGGCGGCTGAATACTGGCGTGCAATCGCTTGCTTTTGCCAGTCATGGCGGTATTCCGGCGGTGATCTATTGGGGCGCACTTTTGCCTGACACCGAAGATATGGTCGAATTGGCCAAAGCACAGTTGAACGATCTGACCGGCGGCATGATCGACCGTCTGGCAGAGGTCACGTTGACCCCGGAATCGGGTCGGGCGTTTGCGGGCCAACCGGGACTTGTCGTGGCAGATGCGGATGGCGCACAACTGCACCCCGTCTTTGACTTTGACTCTGCATCTGCCACGCCGACCAGCCTGACATTCGTCAGCACGGCCGCCGGATTGACGCTGACCCATCTGATCGAGGCCCACCCGAACGGTGTGTTTACCTTGCAAACCCGGCTGACCGCCGCTGCACCGATCCGCGTGCATTGGTTGGCCGCTCCAGTTTTGCCCGCGCCGCAACAGGCCTGCGAGTTGATCGATGTTTCGGGCAAATGGGTTGGCGAATTTCACCTCAACCATGTCGCGTGGACACCCGGTATCCACGCACGTGAAAGCCGCTCCGGGCGGTCGGGGCATGAACACCCACCCTATCTGATCCTGCCTGAAACCGGCTGCAGCAACACTCAAGGTTCGGCCTTTGCTCTGCACTATGCTTGGTCTGGTGGGCATCAGATGATTGCCGAGGAACTGCCCGACGGCCGCCGTCAGGTGCAATTCGGTCATGCAACAGGGGCACACACCAGGGCAGGCACGGCTTTTGAAACCGCGCCTTTGATCGCCGCCTTCTCTGACAGTGGGCTGAATGGCATTGCTGGTGCATTTCAGCATGACCTGCGCGACCGCGTGGTGCAATGGCCAAACCCCGCCCGCCCGCGCCCCGTGCACTACAACTGCTGGGAAGCCGTGTATTTCAACCACAATCTCGCCGACCTGACGGCGATTGCCGATCGCGCGGCGGCCCTTGGGGCCGAGCGTTTTGTGCTGGACGACGGCTGGTTCGGGCGACGTGATGACGACACGACCTCGCTGGGTGATTGGACAATCGACCGGCGTAAATGGCCAGACGGGCTGCACCCGCTGATCGCCCATGTCCACAAACTGGGAATGACCTTTGGGCTATGGTTCGAACCGGAAATGGTCAACCCGGACTCTGACCTTTTTCGCGCCCACCCAGATTGGCGCCTTGGCCCGGCAGATCAGGTGACCGGTCGGCATCAGATGGTCTTGAACCTCGCCCTGCCCGCGGTCCGCGATTACCTTTTCGACGCCATTGACGCGATCCTGAAAGACCACGCCATCGACTACATCAAATGGGATCACAACCGCCTGCTGCCGGTGGTGGACGCGGCACAGACCAGTGGCGCCTATGCACTTTTTGACCGCCTGCGCGAGGCGCACCCAATGGTCGAGATCGAAAGCTGCGCCTCGGGTGGTGGCCGTATTGATGCAGGTATTCTCGCCCGCACCCACCGCGTCTGGCTTTCCGACAGCAATGACGCATTAGAACGCTTGCGCATCCAGCATGATGCGGCTCTGTTTCTGCCCTCGGCGATTACTGGCAGCCATGTCGGCCCGCGCCACTGCCACACTTCGGGGCGTGACCTGCCGATGTCTCTGCGTGCTTGGGTCGCAGCGCAACGCCACATGGGGTTTGAAATGGACCCGCGTGAATTGACCAATGCCGAAGCCAAAACGCTGACCGCCGTCACCGAATGGTACAAAGCCAACCGTGCTTGGATGATGGCCGGAACCATCCACCGTCTGGACTCTGCTGACGCTGCCGTGACAGCCGAGATGCAGATCGCCGCCGATGGCAGCCGTTTTGTTCTGTTCGCCGCTCAAACCAAAACATCCAAGCAGATTTTACCGCGCCCCTTACGACTGACCGGGCTTGACCCCACCGCTCGTTACCACGTCACTTTGCGCAACCCCGAAGATCGCGCCCGGCAGTCACGTGGCCCGAACGCGCTGAAATCCGGCCCGCTTACCCTCACTGGTCAAGCCTTGATGCGCCAGGGTCTGACCCTTCCTGCGGCCTGGCCCGCTACGATATGGGTTGTCGAAGCGCTGCGCCTCTAATTCATCTGTTTTCAAATATCCCCGCCGGAGGCTGCGACCCCAAGGATGGGCAAAGATGCAGTCGCTAAGCGCGCACTGCAGGCCAAAAGACGCTGAATGTAGCGTGGCGCGGCCAAATGAATGGCGCGTTATAGCGGCGATCAACTGGCCTATTTGTGCAGCCAAGGCTTTTGGGACGCAGTGTCGCCCGACATCAAATATCTGGTGACCAAACTGGCTCTGAGGTGTAAGCCCGCGCATCAATGCGGATAGGGGTTGCTGCGTGTCGGCCAAAAACACCAAAGATGCGGGCGATTAAGACCACCAAGGCAAGGGCAGAACTTGGCACAAATCAGACTTGCGTGATAGTGAAAACCTAGTGCGACCTCTTGGACTGCATACGATTCTTGTTGACTTTGCACCCCGTTTTAGTCCGTCAATACTGCCTTCATGATCACGGCAAAACTGGGCCTGCGTTCCTGCGAAGGCTTCCAACACGCACAAAAACCAATCGAGACGGCCGACCCGGATGGATCATTCAGCCTCCGTGCGCGAGAAACATCCGCGACTTTTGATGCAGGCAGCAGCGCGATCCCAATCCCAAGAAGCGCCCATTTTTCCAAGACGCTATAGCCAAGTGCCTTGCCCTCATATTCGGTCAACGCAATTTGATTGTCCCGGATCAGGGTTCGCACTGCGATTGAAAGTCCACAGTCATCGCCCACCATCAAGACCTGCTTGCCCGCCAAAACATCCAGTGTCGCAGGTTCGACTGTCGCGCCATTTTGGTGTGCACTGACATAGAGCAGCGGCTCTGTGTATATTGGCGCAGACTTTAGTTGCGGATGATCCCACGGTTCGGGACCGAGTCCTAAATGGATATCGCCTGCGTCAAGCGCTGGTTGGATGTCGCCTTTGTTCATTTCAGAGATGACGATGTTTAGACTGCCGTCAATCATCGCAATACGCGCAAGTAAGGCTGCGACATATGCGTCGCCGATCAAAGGCGACATACCGATCCTGATCACATGTTCGTCGCGCGCAAGATATTCGGCTGAATTCACCAGAAGTCGCGACTTTGCATTAATGATCCCTCGTATTTCGTCAATCATACTTGCACCGAAGGCGGTAAGGGTGACCGACCTGGTCGTACGGTCAAACAACTTGCCGCCCAACTCTACTTCCAACTGCGCTATGGCGTTCGAAAGGGCAGGCTGCGTGACACAGCATTGGTCCGCTGCACTGGTAAAGGAATGGGTCTCTGCGACGGCCAGAACAAATCTAAGTTGCTGAAAGTTCATCTTTCTTCCGATCACACAAGTTGATCCAATCTTAGTCGATTGAACCTTCGAGTATTAGTTCTTTCGGCGAATGATCCCATTCAAAGAAGCAATTTCCCGAGCCATCCAACTTCAGGCAGGTAGCAAGGACGATCAACCTATCCACCAAGGAACATATCTCATGACATCTTTCCTCAAGCCACTCGCCTTCGCTGCCTCGCTTATGTCAAGTGCGGCATTCGCTGATCCCGGGGCCTATCTTGAGATCACTCTGAAGATCGCGCCGGAAAACCGTGAGGCTGCCGCGGCGATTTACACCCAGTATAGAGAACCGTTCCTGACGACAGTTGCGGGCGCAGAATCGAAAGTACTCTTGGTCCGCGAAGACGATGTTCAGGTTCTTCACGGCTTTGATACCGTCGCTTCGGCAATGGCGTATCTTGATAGTGAACTGTTCACCAACGACGTGTTTGTAGCACTTAAGCCACTTGTTATGGCCGACCCGGAAGTTCGCGTCTATCAGGCAAACTGACGAACGCAGCGCGAGGCCTGACCTGCGCCGATGGCCTCGCGCGTAACTTCTGGAAAATGGCGTTCGGCGGCCCCTAAATTGCGCTTGGGCGGAAGGTGCAGATTGTCAAAAATGCCCACTTCCCCATCAGTCGCAACCATGTGCAAAAGGCTCAGCACTTGTGCTGCGCGTATCGCATAAAACCGGCGCCACCGAACCATGACAGGGCCACAGGCACCTAAGGCGGTTGCCGATTCGCCAACAGTCCAAGCAACTCTGTGATCGCTCTTGGGCCGATATGCGGAAAAGCGAGCATTATAGCGCGGTGAAGCCTGCGTCTAGGGACGTCAAAATCACCTGAACGTCCGCACTGGTCAAAACCAAAGGCGGCGACAGGATGATGTTTGGCCCCGACACCCGCACCATCGCACCGGCACGGTAGGCGGTTTCCTGAACGGTTGCTGTTGTGGTTTTGTCTGCGGGCTTTTTGGTCGTGCGGTCGGCCACAAGTTCCAAAGCGCACATCAACCCATACCCACCGCGCACGTCGCCGATGACGTCATATTTGGCCTGCAAGGCGAGCAAGCCTTGATAAAGCTCAGTTCCCCGTGCAGCGGCGTTGGTTTTGACGTCCAGCCGCTGCGTTTCCGCCAAACATGCCAAAGCGGCTGCGGCCCCGACCGGGTGGCCAGAATAGGTATAGCCGTGGCCGATGGCGGCCTTGCCCGTTTCATCTTTTTCGAAAACCTCGGCAACACCTTCGGCGATCATCACCGCACCAAAGGGGAAATAGGCGTTGGTGATCGCCTTGGCGGTGCAGGAAAAATCGGGTTTCACCCCCCAAAGACGGCTGCCCGTCCATGCGCCTGTGCGGCCAAAGGCGGTAATCACCTCATCCGCGATCAGCAAGATGCCGTTC
>JAAFIJ010000193.1 GCA_013298675.1 Rhodobacterales bacterium
CGGCCAACCGTTCTTTCGTTCGGCATGGCGCAGCTTGCGCGCGGGGCGGTTGGGGATGGATGTTCCCATTTCACTTGCCTTGATCCTCGCCAGTTCAATCTCGATATTCGAGACGATCTATTCGGGCCATCACGCCTATTTTGACGCCGCTGTGATGCTGTGCTTTTTCCTTTTGTTGGGACGTTATCTTGATCACCGGACGCGGGCGGTGGCGCGGTCTGCCGCAGCAGAGCTGGCCGCCCTAGAGGTGCCGCGCGCCACCGTGCTTGCGGGCGATACAGAACAGGTGCGCGCCATTTCGGAAATTGTTGTCGGGGATTTGGTTTTGGTGCGCCCGGGTGGGCGGATGCCAGTTGACGGGATCATCGTCAAGGGCGCGTCAGAGATTGACCGATCCCTTCTGACAGGCGAATCCATGCCGCAATACGCGTCCACCGACATGACCGTTTCGGCAGGTGAGGTGAACCTGACCGGCCCTTTGGTGTTGCGCGTGACAGCGGCGGGCAAGGACAGTTCGTTGCACCGCATGGCGGATTTGGTCGCTGTGGCCGAGAATGCCAAGACCAAATACACCAGTCTGGCCGAACGCGCGGCATCTTGGTATTCGCCCTTGGTGCACATCCTGTCTTTTAGTGCTTTTGGCTATTGGATGTGGAAAACCGGCGGCGATCTGCGTTTTGCGGTCAATATTTCGGCGGCGGTTTTGATCATCACCTGTCCTTGTGCTTTGGGGCTTGCAGTCCCTGCGGTGATCACATCGGCCAGCGGTAAGTTGTTTCGCAAGGGGTTGTTGATCAAACATGGCACCGCGTTGGAGCGGCTGGCCGAGGTTGATACTGTGGTGTTTGACAAGACCGGAACCCTGACCATGGGTGCGCCAGAGTTATTGTCGGACTTGCAGTATGATCCCCGGGATTTGATGCTTGCGGCGGCATTGGGGGCAGGGTCTTCGCACCCATTGGCCCGCGCCTTGGTCGTTGCGGGGCAAGATGTTGCAGGGCAAGGGATTGCAAGGCCGCAATTGGACGATCTGCGCGAGGTGCCTGGATATGGGGTAGAGGCGCGGTTGAACGGGTCCGTGGTGCGTTTGGGGCGCGCCGTTTGGGTCGGAGCAGAGGGTCTTGATCAGACCGCGACCTATCTTTTGCGCGCTGACGGCACCAGCTTGGCGTTTGGGTTTGTCGATCGTTTGCGCCCGGGGGCAGAGCAGGCCATCGCAGGCCTTCGCGCGCAGGGCAAAGCCATTCAGCTGATATCGGGTGACGCACCGGGTGCTGTGCGCGCATTGGCCCAGCGGTTGGGAATTACCGATTGGCAAGCTCAGGCGTTGCCAGCCGAAAAACTTGCTGCCGTGCGGGCGCTTATGGCCAAAGGCCATAAGGTGTTGATGGTAGGCGATGGTTTGAACGATACAGCGGCCTTGGCTGCGGCACATGTCTCTATCTCGCCTGCATCCGCACTTGATGCGGCGCGCACGGCTTCGGACATCGTTCTCTTGGGCCAAGACATGGCGCCGATCGCGGACGCGGTGCGCATCGCGCGTCAAGCCTCGCAGCGCATGATTGAAAACTTTGCGATTTCTGCGGCCTACAACGTCGTGGCCGTTCCTTTGGCCTTGGTCGGGCTGGCCACACCTTTGGCCGCAGCACTGGCAATGTCGTTGTCGTCGATCACTGTCTCGCTCAATGCATTAAGGTTGAAATAGCCATGGATATTCTGACGCTTCTGATCCCGGTGTCGTTGTTTCTGGGGGGCTTGGGGCTGGCGTTTTTCGTCTGGTCGCTGCGCGCAAGGCAGTTTGAAGATCCGTTGGGTGCGGCAAATCGCATTTTGACCAAAGAATTTGATGAGCACCCGAAACCTTAACTCATGCCTGCATGCGCAACAGGATCAGGCGTGGCCCGAGGTACCCGACAGTTGAAGCGGTTCTATTCCCAATTGCCGCAAGGCGCTGGCCCATTTCGTGCGGTCGTCGGTGGCAAAAATGATCTCGTTTGAAGCGTCTGCAATCAGCCAATCATTGCGTAAGATTTCCGCCTCCAGTTGCCCCGGACCCCATCCCGAATACCCCAACGTCAGCAGTGCGGCGGTGGGTCCATTGCCGCTCGCCATCGCTTCCAGCACATCAAGAGTTGCGGTCATGCTAAACCCGCCTTCAATCGACAAAGTCGCACTTTCGCGGTGATAATCGCTTGAATGCAGAACAAAGCCGCGACCGCGTTCGACCGGGCCGCCGAAATGGACCAAAATGTCGTGCGCTTGTAGCGAGGTTGGAATTTTCAATTGCGACAGCAGGCTTTCAAACGACAGATCGGACATGGTTTTGTTGACGATCAGCCCCATCGCCCCATCATCCGAATGGGCGCAAACCAGAATGACGGTGGTATCAAACCTAGGGTCTTGCATGCCCGGCATCGCCATCAACAGTTTTCCTGCAAGTTTCATCGATTCGCTCCCGGCTCTTCACTCAAGATGCGATGCAATGTGCGGCTGCTCAAGCACAATGGCGATCACATGTTGCTCGCAGCAAGGTGATACCGTTGAGCGTTTTTCTCAACGAGGGGTGATTTCACACCAGATCGGAATCGGCTATGCTGAAGAAATGATCAAAACCTTTCTCTCATGTCTTGCGGTGTTTATTGTCTTGGCCGTGCCGTTGACTGCGCGTCCCGTTCTGGCCCAGTCCGCGACCCAAGCAGAGGTGCTTCAGGCGCAATTTCTTGACGGTTGGCAGATGGATAATGGTCACCGTATGGCCGCCCTCCAACTGGAACTTGCGCCAGAATGGAAGACCTATTGGCGCGCCCCCGGCGAAAGCGGGATCCCCCCGCAGTTCGATTGGTCCGGCTCACGTAACGTCGCCTCGGTTCGGATGCATTGGCCCAATCCGTCGGTTTTTCACCTCAACGGGATGCAGTCCATCGGATACCATGACCGTCTGGTCCTACCGCTTGAGGTTATCGCGCAAGACCCCAGCCAGCCCGTACATCTGCAAGCGCGTATTGATCTGGGCATCTGCAAAGATATTTGCATGCCAGCAAATCTGCTGCTTGAGGCCGATTTTGATGGGGCGGGCGCGTCAGATCCCCTGATCGTTGCGGCGCTCAATGCGCAACCTGTTGGGGCGAAGGCCGCAAAGGTTCTCGGCATTTCCTGCGAGGTTACTCCCATTTCAGATGGTCTGGCCCTGACGGCGCGGATCGCAATGCCTGCACTTTCGGGCAGCGAAACGGTGGTGTTTGAACCCGCTGATCCCCAGATTTGGGTGGCAAGTTCCAAGGCTTGGTGGGAAGGGAGCGTCTTGGTCGCGACCACAGAAATGGTATCCGGAACAGGCGGGCCCTTTGCGCTTGATCGCTCAAATCTTCGGGTGACGGTGATCGACAAAGTCACCTCCGTGGAAGTGATCGGCTGCCCTGCACCCTGACCAATGGTCTATTACCTCTTCCGTCACCCGATCCTCGGCGTCAAACCCTGGCCTTGGCAACACGGGCGCGTGGTGGCTCGATGCCACCCAAGCCCGTTTCTTGCACTGCGCTCACTGGGCTTATGGCCGATTGACGCCCCTCGCGGTCTTCAGCCAGTGCCGCAAAGCCAACATGTCGGCCCAAGCCTCGCGTTTGGCGAGCGGATTGCGCAGCAAATACGCCGGGTGCAGCATGGGCAAGATCGGTTTGCCGAACGCCACTTCCCAAGCGCCACGTTTGCGCATTATTCCCTTTGACCCAGTCAGCGCAAAAAGCGCTGCATTGCCCATCACGACAATCACCTCGGGGTCCGCCAACGCGATATGGCGCTCGACAAATGGCAACATCATCGCCAGTTCATGCGGCTCGGGCTCGCGGTTGCCAGAGGGGCGCCACGGCATTACATTCCCCACATAGACCGCGTGCTGTGCGTCAAGGTCTGACCGCGACAGGCCAATGGATGCAAACATCCGGTCCAGCATTTGACCTGATGCTCCGACAAAGGGTTTGCCTTCACGGTCTTCCTCGCTGTCGGGCGCCTCTCCCAAAATCATCACGCGCGCGTGGGGGTTGCCGCCTGCAAAGACGTGACTGCGCGCGCCTTTCTTTAACTCGCACAGATCAAATTGCGCCTGCAACTGCTCCAGCTCTGCCAAAGTCTTCGCCTGTGCGGCCAGCGCTTTGGCCACGTCAACCGCATCAGTTTCCGGTCTGACGGCGGGTGCGCTCATTGACACGGGCGGTGCGGGATTTGGTGCGCCCATCGATTTACCCTGCGGCGCTGGCTTGACGGGATCGAGCAATTCATAACGGTTGATGGGGTCTTCGCCGATCGCCTCGGTGACCCCCAGATCAACTTGCCAACTTAGGGCTGCAAATCCCGCTTCCCAATCTGCAAGGATCTCGTCCAAAGTGATGTCAGATGCGATTCCCATAGCCCTTAACCTAGGTGCTGTGCCCGATATGGACAACCCGGCTTGTCGGCAGAGAATTGCCTTTCTATAAGCGGTGAAACCGACGGTGGAGACCCCCATGACCTTCCGCGCACGCCACCTTCTTGGCATCGAGCAGCTTTCCCCGCAAGAGATTGTCACTATCCTTGATTTGGCGGATCGCTACGTCGATCTGAACCGCCGCACCGTCAAGCAATCGGATGTTTTGGCAGGGCTTACTCAGATCAACATGTTCTTTGAAAACTCTACCCGCACTCAAGCCAGCTTTGAGCTGGCGGGCAAGCGTCTGGGGGCAGACGTGATGAACATGTCGGTGGGGTCTTCCAGCGTTAAAAAGGGTGAAACCCTGATCGACACGGCGATGACGCTGAATGCGATGCACCCCGATCTGCTCGTGGTGCGGCATGGGGCGTCTGGTGCGGTCAACTTGCTGGCCTCCAAGGTGAACTGCGCGGTGCTGAACGCGGGCGACGGGCGGCATGAGCATCCGACCCAAGCCTTGCTGGACGCCCTGACGATCCGGCGCGCCAAGGGCCGTATCCAACGCCTGACCATCGCCATTTGCGGCGACATCGCCCACAGCCGCGTTGCCCGGTCGAACCTGATATTGCTTGGAAAAATGGAAAATCGCCTGCGGCTGATCGCGCCGCCAACGCTGATGCCGGCGGGGGTGGAACATTTCGGATGTGAGTTGTTTGACGATATGCGCAAAGGCCTTGAAGGCGTTGATGTCGTGATGATGTTGCGCTTGCAAAAAGAACGTATGGACGGTGGATTTATTCCGTCAGAGCGTGAGTACTATCACCGCTTTGGTCTGGACGCCGAAAAGCTGTCGTTCGCCAAGCCCGACGCCATCGTCATGCACCCCGGCCCAATGAACCGCGGTGTAGAGATTGACGGCGAATTGGCCGACGACATCAACCGCTCGGACATTCAAGAACAGGTCGAAATGGGCGTGGCGGTGCGCATGGCCTGTATGGACCTATTGGCGCGCAACCTGCGAGCCGAGCGCGGGGCCAAGGCCGTTGGTGTGATGGTGTGATGGTGTATGACGCT
>JAAFIJ010000194.1 GCA_013298675.1 Rhodobacterales bacterium
GAGTTTCCAGAAAGCCCGCCGCCCGGTCTGGTGACGATTCCTAATATTCCCGAAGTGCCAAAGTCGCATTACACCTTGGCAGGATATCATCCAGCAGGGGTCCGGGCGATCCGCATTGATATGTTGGAACGTCTGGCTGATATCCTTCGTCAAAAAGACAGCCGCGCCGGGTTTGAGGCAACGCCTGACATGTTGTCGATCACTGGCATGACGCTGGAACAGTTTGCCGACCTGATGGGTGGGCTTGGCTATAAGGGTGATAAGGCAGAGCGGCCAAAAATCAGGGCGGCTTTGATCCCGGTTGCCGTTGAAATCGACCCGAACGCACCTGTGCAGCCTATCCCTGAGGGTGAGTCGGCCTTCATCATTCCTGAACCCGCGCCAGAGGGTGCGGCGCCAGAGATGGAAACCTATTACACCTTTGTTTGGGCGCCAAAGCCCCGCAATACCCGACCAGAGCGCGGCCCTCGTCGCGATGCCGCAGCGTCAACAGTTGCTGGTGAAGAAGGCGGCGCTGCGCCCCGTGCCGACCGCGGCCCGCGACCAGATCGTGGACCTCGCGGTGATCGTGGCCCAAGTGGCGACCGTGGTGCAGACAAAGCTCCGCGTGCTGATCGTGGACCCCGCCCAGACCGCGGCCCACGGCCCGAAGGTGAAAAGCGCGAACCACGTCCAGAGGGCGAAAAGCGTGAAGGCGGTGATCGCCGTCATGCAGGCAAACCCGAAGGTGGCCGTTCTGATGGCGGCTATAAAGGCAACAAGGGTGGCAAGCCAGGTCAAGGTCAGAATCGCGACCGCGACCAGAACAAGCCCAAGGCCTTTGAAGCGCGTCCACCGCGCCCTGAAAAGCCGATTGATCCGGACAATCCATTCGCCGTGTTGATGGCGTTGAAAAACAAGATCTGATTGTCGGGTCCTGGGGCAAAACCATCCCCCCATGTCCAGCCGAAGTTACGGCTGGACAAGTGGTTATGGCAGGCGCGCTTTTTCAAATCCCGCAGTTTGGCTGCTGATCTGGTCTCGGCGGGCTACTTACGCATCAACTCGCAGCGTTGTCTAAAGGCGTCGCACGGTGTTGCCGTGGGGGATGTCCTGACGTTTTCCCAAGGCCGAACTGTACGGGTCGTGCGTGTGACAGCACTTGGGCTTCGGCGCGGTTCGGCGGTTGAGGCACAAACCCTGTTTGACGATCTGGCAGGCGCGCCCGCGTCCCAACTTTCCGATCCGGAATAGACGAACGACCCATCAGACCGGCGTTAAGTTGAATTACCGTCCTTTCGATAATTTGGATGGATTTCCCTTTATCCGCGCTTGAATGATCCGCGCGGCTTCGCTACCTAGACGACGCTTGTTAAGGAATGGATCAAAACCATGACCTATGTGGTGGTCGACAACTGCATCGCCTGCAAATACACCGATTGCGTCGAAGTCTGTCCTGTGGACTGCTTTTACGAGGGGGAGAACATGCTTGTGATCCACCCGGACGAGTGCATTGATTGCGGTGTGTGCGAACCGGAATGCCCCGCCGATGCGATCCGCCCGGACACCGAGGCGGACATGGAGGCTTGGGTTACCTTTAACCGCAAGTATTCCGAAATGTGGCCAGTGATCGTAACCAAGAAAGATCCGCTGCCAGACGCCGAAGCGCGCGACGGTGAGAAAGACAAAATGAAAAGCTATTTTTCAGAAGCTCCCGGACTGGGCGGCTAAACTGCGGCTGATCAGGTCTGCATGACCGATTCGAACGAAATGCCACGAATCAATCGACTATGTTCGTGAATTGCCGCTTTTTGCGTCAAAATGATCCATTTGCAGGTCCGTGGTTGTTGGAACCGACCGCTTTTTGTGTTATACAAATGTCATAAAGATACACGGATTTCTGCTTTTCCCCTCAAGTCCCGAAAACTTGTCGGCGAATTCTTGGCCAAAAATAGTGACCTTGGGTTTGGGGGAACCCAAAGCCGATGCTTTTTTGTGGTTTGGACAGGATCCTGCTAAGGATGAACGAATGACCAAGTCGAAGAAGCCTGATTTCAGGCCCAATGAGTTTGTAGTGTACCCAGCCCATGGTGTGGGCAAGATCGTATCGATCGAAGAACAGGAAATCGCTGGCATTCATATGGAGCTGTTCGTTATTTCGTTTGAAAAAGACAAAATGACGTTGCGGGTCCCGACACATAAAGCGACCGATATTGGGATGCGGTCGTTGTCGACACCAGAAGTCGTGTCCAAAGCGCTCGACACCTTAAAGGGCAAGGCACGGGTCAAGCGGGCGATGTGGTCGCGTCGTGCACAGGAATATGAGCAAAAGATCAACTCGGGCGATCTGATGGCGATTGCAGAGGTCGTGCGCGACCTGCACCGCTGTGATGATCAGCGCGAGCAGAGCTATTCCGAGCGGCAGCTTTATGAGGCGGCACTAGAGCGTTTGACTCGCGAAGTTGCGGCTGTTGCGGGCGTCGACGAGGCGGGCGCGCAGAAGAAAGTTGGCGACGTCCTTGTGACGCGCGCGGCCTGATTTATTTGAATTCGGTTTGAGATGGCGGCCATTGGCCGCCATTTTCACATTCCGATCATTGCGACTGCGGTCAACAGCGCGCCTAGTTCGGAAATCTGTTGGGTCGCACCCAAGACATCTCCGGTTTGTCCGCCAATCTTTGCCTGTGCGACCCAGGCAACCAAGGCCGCAAAGCCTGCCGCGATCACAAGCATAGTCACACTTGCGAACCCCACAAGAACCAATCCAACTAGAACTGCAAGGATCACCGACACGCCCGCCCCAATGGAAGTAGGGCGCCCGACCAACTGTGACAATCCTTCTCCCCGCGCGTTGGGCAGGACGGTCATGACGGCCGCCATAAGGGCGCGGCTAAGTGCTGCGGCAAAGATGACTTCTGCGTAGGCACCCACCGCAAGCAAAGCCGTTAAAAGTGTCCAGCGCAGCAAAACCGCCACCAGCAAGGCAAGGGTTCCGTAACTGCCGATTTGGCTGTCCTTCATGATTGCCAAGCGGCGGGCCTTATCGCGCCCACCGTAAAATCCGTCGGCGCAATCGGCCAAACCGTCTTCGTGCAGGGCGCCGCTGACAAAACTGGTGATAACAATCATTATCAGGGCGGATGTCGCAACCGGAAGACCGATTTTGGTGGCCAAAACCGCGATACCAGTTCCAGCACCGGCAACAACGATCCCAACAATGGGCCAACACCATGCCGCATCGCTGCGCGGGGCATGCAGGCTCGCGGGGACCGGCAGGCGGGTCAGCAGTTCAAACCCCGCGCGCAAATCTTGTACCAGTTGGGACGTCACGTCGCGCATGGGCATTCAGGCGTCCTTTCCGACTGGTCAACTCTTGCTCACTTCGTTAGCCAAGGACAAACCTATATTCAAACTGAAAGCTGCAATATGACTGCGCCATTCACCTCTCTTGCCTCTTTTGCAGATGTTTTGTCTGCAATGCCCTTGGCTGACACCTCCGCGACAGAGGCGGCGATCGACAGGAACAGCCAGTTGACCAAGCCGCCGGGTGCTTTGGGGCGGCTTGAGGACATCGCGATTTGGGTTGGGGGTTGGCAGGGAACAGGCCGCCCACGTATCGCCGCCCCACAGGTTCTGATTTTTGCGGGAAACCACGGCGTGACGGCGCAAGGCGTGTCTGCGTTTCCTGCCGAAGTAACCGTGCAAATGGTCGGCAACTTTTTGGCGGGTGGGGCCGCGATCAACCAACTCTCCAAGTGTTTTGGCGCAAGCATGTCCGTGCATGCGCTTGATTTGGACCGTCCGACCCAAGATTTCACCCAAGCGCCCGCAATGACCGAGGCGGAAACCGTCGCGGCCCTGACCACCGGTTGGAACGCGGTTGACCCAAAGGCCGATCTTTTGGTGGTGGGCGAAATGGGAATCGGCAATACGACCGTGGCTGCGGCTTTGGCCTGCGCGCTGTTTGGTGATGCGGCTGAAACATGGGTTGGTCGTGGAACCGGGGTTAGCGACGATGGCCTTGCCCTAAAGGCCCGCGTCGTCGGCGCAGGCATTAAGCGACATGCTGACGCGATGGGCAATCCGTTAGAGATTCTGCGCTGTTTGGGCGGGCGTGAGATTGCGGCGATGGCAGGTGCTATGGCGCGCGCACGAGCCGAACGCATTCCTGTGATCTTGGACGGTTTCATCGCCTGCTCTGCCGCAGCAGTGCTGCACAAGTCGGCCAAGGGGGCGCTGGATCATGCAATTGCGGGCCATCAAAGTGCCGAGTCCGCCCATGCCAAGTTGCTCGGTCATTTGGGCAAAGAGCCTTTGTTGAGCCTTGGCCTGCGCTTGGGCGAAGGGTCAGGTGCCGCCCTTGCCATGGGGGTCATACAGGCAGCGGTTGCGTGTCATTCTGGGATGGCAACCTTCGCCGAAGCGGGCGTTTCTGCGGGCGACGCGGAAAGCTGATCAGACGCCAATCCGCTGGCGGCGCGCGCGGGTAGCGCATCATCAGCGGCCATCGGACGTACGTCAAACAGCTCATCTATCAGGGCGCTCTCCATATCGCGGTCCAATTGCTTGGCACGTTCAATATAAGCCTCATTCATATGAACAGGCTGGCCGGGCACCCAAACCTCGGCCATGCCCCGCATCGCGGCCCTGTCAACACGCCAAAACGTTTGCGCAAGCTTTGAGGCCTCGTATTCGGAAAATCCCATGTTTTCCAAGACATAGCGACCTGCACGGACAGAGCTGTCAAAGGTTTCGCGCACGATGTCATTCGCACCGGCTTGATAAAGTTCAAAAACGTGAACTCGGTCGCGGGCGCGCGCGACGATATGAATATCCGGTCGTACAGAGCGCGCATATTTCACAATCCGGGTGATCACCCCCGGATCATCCACTGCCACGACCAAAACCTGTGCTGTAGCCAAACCCGCAGCTTGCAGCAATTCCGGGCGTGATGGGTCGCCAAAAAACCCCTTCACGCCAAATTTGCGCATCGATTCAATAGTCGACATGTCATTGTCCAAAACGACCGTCATCAGGCCCGATGTGCGCACCAATCGGTCCACCACCCGACCAAAGCGCCCGATCCCGGCAATGATGACAGCGGCCTGTTCGTTGATCTCATCCGCAGGAATTTCTGCGGTTTTGCCTGCCCGTGACGACAGTCGTTCATAGGCAATAAACATCACCGGTGCGAACAGCATCGACAGGCTGATCACCAAAAGCGCGAGTTGACCTGCCGCAAGCGGTAACGCCCCTTCGCTGCGCGCAAAACTGATGATCAAAAAGCCAAATTCACCCCCTTGGGCAAGCCCAAGCGTGAACAGCCAACGGTCGTTGGCGCGCAGCTTAAAGATCAACCCGAGCACGAACAAAACGACGGCCTTGATCGCGATCAACCCGACCGTTAACCCGATCACTGTCAACGGTTCACGGATCAAGATGGCAAAGTTGATGCCAACACCAACAGTCATAAAGAACAGACCCAACAACA
>JAAFIJ010000195.1 GCA_013298675.1 Rhodobacterales bacterium
CCTCGGCCTTCCAAAATGCTTCTTCATCACCGCCCAAAATGGCGCGGATGACCGCATGTTCAGGTTGGTGGGTTTGCAGCCACGCCTCACCCCTTAACTCTGCCCGGCCGGCGCGCCCCGCCACTTGGCGCATCAACTGAAACGTCCGCTCTGCCGCGCGCAGATCTGATCCTTGCAGCCCCAAATCAGCGTCAATTACCCCCACCAACGTTAGCAACGGGAAGTTATGCCCCTTGGCAACGATTTGGGTGCCAATGATAATGTCGGCGGCCCCTGCGGCAATAATCTCTATCTGCTCTTTCAGTGAGCGGGCTGATCCAAACAAATCGGAAGACAACACCGCCATCCGCGCATCTGGAAACCGCGCGGCCACTTCTTCGGCAAGACGTTCCACCCCAGGACCCACCGCCGCCATTCGCCCCTCGACAGCGCAGGACGGGCAAGCGACAGGCACGGGCTTTGTTGCCCCGCATTGATGGCAAACAAGCCGCTTTAGGAAGCGATGTTCCACCATCCGCGCATCACAATCATCGCATCCCACCTGATGTCCGCAGGCCCGACATAATGTGATGGGCGCAAAGCCGCGCCGGTTGATGAACAACAACGATTGTTCACCCTTATCAATGCGCAGTTGCACTTCGTTCGCCAGTTTTTCCGACATCCAGCGATCATTGGCCAGCTTTTCCGCCCGCATATCGATAGCTTTCATCTGCGGCAATTCGGCTGCCCCAAACCGCGCGCCCAGATCAAGACGCGTGTATTTCCCCGCCTCGACATTGGCCCAAGTTTCAAGACACGGCGTCGCCGAGGCCAAAACGATCGGGCAGCCGACGATCGCCGCGCGCAAAACCGCCATATCACGCGCATTATATAAGACGCCCTCCTCTTGTTTATACGAGGTGTCATGCTCTTCATCGACGATGATCAGACCTAAATCCTGAAACGGCAGGAAAAGGGACGACCGCGCACCGACCACGAACTGTGCGTTGCCCTGACCGATCATTTTCCACAGCCGCCTGCGTTCGGTCATGGTTACGCCCGAATGCCATTCAGCGGGCCTTGCACCAAAGCGCGCCTCAACCCGGGCCAGAAAATCCCCAGTCAGCGCGATTTCTGGCAGCATCACGAGCGCTTGCTGACCACGGCGCAGACATTCCGCAACTGCCTCAAGGTAAACTTCGGTTTTGCCTGATCCGGTCACCCCTTTAAGAAGCGTCGCCGAATAGCCGCCCTTGGCCACCAAAGCGACCAACGCCTCGCTGGCCGCGATCTGATCGCCTTGCAAATGCGCGCCCCGACTGGGGGCAAGTTTGGCATAGGGCAGATCACGCGGGGCGTCGCGTTCCACAACCACGCCCATCTTGACCAACCCTTTAACCACCGACGGTCCACAACCCGCCTCTTCGGCGACTTCACCCAAGGTGACAGGCGCACCAGCAAAACGGCGCAACGCCTCTACGACGCGAAAACGGGCATCGGTCATCTGGTTTGGGATGGTATCACCCAATCCATAAACCCGCTTCATTGACGCAGGTTCCGCCAAACCCGGCGCGCGGGTGGCAAGGCGCAACATCGCCGCAAGCGGGGTCAGCGTATAATCCGCGGCCCGCACCAGAAAGCTGCGCAATTCGGCGCGCATGGGGGCCGCGTCCAACACCCGGTTGATCGGACGGATACGGGCGGGGTCAAACTTGCCCTCACCTTTTCCCCACACAACCCCGATCACTTTGCGTGGTCCCAACGGCACCTCGACGAAATCCCCGTCGCCGCACCCCCCTGCCGGGGCCTTATAGTCCAGAATCCGGCCCAAGGGTTCAGTGGTCAGCACACCGACCAACTCATCCGCGACATAGACCCGTTCTGCCACCCATCCGCCCTTTCCATTGTCCTTGGTCTTGGGGTAAACTGCACTGAGAGCTCCTACAACCCGTCCAGAGGAATGACCGATGAAATTCTTTATTGATACAGCTGATGTCGAGGCAATTGCCGAATTGAACGATCTGGGCATGGTTGACGGCGTCACCACCAACCCTTCGATCATTTTGAAATCCGGGAAGAACATCCTTGATGTGACCCGCGAGATTTGCAGCATCGTCTCAGGCCCGGTTTCCGCAGAAGTTGTCGCCACCACGGCCGACGATATGATCGCCGAGGGCCGCAAGCTGGCACAGATTGCGTCAAACATCACTGTCAAAGTGCCTCTGACATGGGACGGCCTAAAGGCATGTAAAGTCTTGTCGTCCGAGGGAAAAATGGTCAACGTGACCTTGTGCTTTAGCGCCAACCAAGCGCTGATCGCGGCCAAAGCGGGTGCGACCTTTATCTCGCCCTTCGTGGGTAGGTTGGACGACATCAACATGGACGGCATGGAATTGATCGCCGATATCCGTCAAATCTATGACAACTACGGCTATGACACACAGATTCTGGCGGCTTCGGTCCGCACCGTGAACCACGTGACCCAATGCGCTTTGGTCGGTGCAGATGTCATCACCGCCCCACCTGCCGTGATCAAGGCACTTGCCTCGCACCCGCTGACGGATAAGGGGCTTGAGCAGTTCATGAAAGATTGGGCCAAGACCGGCCAGAATATCTTGTAGTCACAAGACAACGCGGGGCGTGCGCGCCCCGCGACCACTTCGCCTCTATATCGGCCACGTCCATTCCTTGCCCATTCCCATCTAGTGACGCCGCAACAAAGCCGCTATATACTGCGCTTAAAATTAGAACCGGGCAGCCAGCGCATGATTGATCAAGACACCCGCGACCGTCTTCTTGCTGAACCAGAAATGATCCTGGAAGACCGCGACCTGATGAACGCTTTGATCGGCGCGAATGAACGCTTGATGGGGTCGAATATCATCGACCTGCGTGGCATAGCGATGGAACGCCTGGAAGGCCGCCTTGATCGTTTGGAAGACACCCACCGCACCGTGATTGCCGCCGCCTACGAAAACCTTGCGGGCACCAATCAGATTCACCGTGCGATTCTACAGATGCTTGATCCCCTCAGCTTTGAGGATTTTCTGAAAACACTGGCAGACGACGTGGCGCAATCCTTGCGCGTCGATTGCGTGCGCCTTGTGCTAGAGTCAATTCAGAACGCCGAAGAGCCTGCCTTGCGCAAACTTGGCGATGTGCTGTTCGTCGCAGAACCCGGTTTTGTGGGCGAATACATCTCGGGCGGGCGCAACATTCCGTTGCGGCCCGTGGTGCTGCGCCAAGTCATGCCGTCGTCGGATGCGCTTTACGGTGAACGCGCAGGCTGGGTGCGGTCCGAAGCGTTGATGAAATTGGACTTCGGCAAAGGCCGCTTGCCCGGCATGTTGGTATTGGGGGCAGAAGACCCGCATTTGTTCAAATCGACGCATGGCACCGATCTGCTGGCCTTTTTCGCCGGCGTGTTTGAGCGGACAATGCGCCGCTGGCTTTCGTGACACAGACCAGCGCATCGGTCGCGTTGGGCGGATTTGCAATTTCGCCAGCACAACGCGACGCTTTGTCGATGTGGTTGACCCATTTGTGCGCGTTGGATGGTAAGGCCGAAAACACCGTTACAGCCTATGCCCGCGACGTTTCTGGGTTTTTGGGGTTTTTGTCCGTTCATCGTGGTGGCACCGAGGGATTGAAGGCGCTGGCAGATCTGTCGCAAGGCGACTTGCGATCATGGATGGCCGCAGAACGCTCACGCGGCATTTCGGCCCGATCATTGGCGCGCGCGCTGTCTGCCGTGAAAACCTTTACCGCCTGGCTGGCAGAGCGGGAAGGCGCTGATGCGACCGCGCTTTTGTCGGCACGTGGGCCAAAATACCGCCGGAAACTGCCGCGACCGCTGACCGAAACGGGCGCAGTCCAGATGATTGATATGGTGGGCGAGCAGGCCAGCAGTGACTGGGTGGCCACGCGCGACATTGCTGTTCTGACGCTGCTCTACGGATCAGGCTTGCGTATATCCGAAGCCTTGGGTCTGACAGGGGCTGCATCTCCACTGCCAGATGTGCTGCGGATCACAGGCAAAGGTGGCAAAACCCGCCCGGTGCCCACGCTGCCCGCTGCCGCCCAGGCAGTGGCGCGTTATGTCGCCCTTTGCCCCTATCCACCAAGCCCGGATGAGCCGCTGTTTCGTGGTGTGCGGGGCGGCCCCTTAAACCCGCGCTTGGTGGCCTTGGCGATGGAAAAGGCGCGCTCGCAACTTGGTTTGCCAGCGACAGCCACACCCCACGCAATGCGCCACAGCTTTGCCACCCATCTGTTGGCAGCAGGCGGCGATCTGCGCGCGATCCAGGAATTGTTGGGCCATGCGTCGCTCTCAACGACCCAAGCTTACACCTCTGTCGACAGTGCGCGGTTGATGGCCGTTTACGAAAAGGCGCACCCACGCGCCTGAAGCCTTGCGCACCGCAACGATTTCAAGGAAAAAGGCCCATGGATATTCGCTACAAAGCCCTCTCTGTGCATCTTCTCACTGCAACCGGCGCCGTCCTTTCGATGTTCGCCATGTTGGCAGCGGTCGAGGGCAAGTGGAGCCTTATGTTCCTTTGGTTGGTTTTCGCGCTGTTTGTGGATGGCATCGACGGCCCCTTGGCACGGCGCTATGACACACACAGCAATTGGCCGATCTACGACGGCGACTTGATGGACCTTATCGTCGATTTCCTGACTTATGTGTTTATTCCGGCCTATGCCCTTTTCAAGTCGGGCCTACTGGACGGGTGGACAGGTTGGCTTGCCATGATCGCCATTGTCTATGGCTCGGTGATCTACTTTTCCGATACGCGCATGAAAACACAGGACAAAAGCTTTTCCGGCTTCCCTGCATGCTGGAACATGGTTGTGTTGGTCCTGTTTGCTGTTGCCCCCAGCCAATGGGTCACGCTGTTCATTGTGATCACCCTGACCATTGCAATGTTTTTAAACCTTAAATTCATTCACCCCACTCGCACCATGCGGTGGCGCAGTGTTTCTGTGACCATGTCGCTCGCTTGGGTGGTCTTTGCCGGATGGGCTGCATGGGTGAACTTTGCCGAGGGGACATGGGCGCATTGGGGATTGGTGGTCACCTCAATTTACTTGATCTCGGCTGGGATCTTGCAGCAAATCGTACCTTCGCGCCGCCGCCCCTAAAGGCGCGTCAGGATCACACCACTGACGATGACCACAGCGGCAAGGGCTTTTCCACGGGTCATCCGCTCTCCGAACACCAGCCAACCGATCAAAACTGCAAACAAGATCGATGTCTCACGCACGGCGGCCACGACCGCAATCGGTGCTTTGGTCATGGCCCAGACGGACACGGCGTAGGCACCATATGATGCAGCGGCGGCAAACAAACCTGCCGCCCAAGCCTTGCGCTCCCTGGGCAAAACGTCAAAGCCCTTGAACCCAAGGGCCCCGAGGGAAAAGAAAATCCCATCGGCCACAAAGACCCATGCCACATA
>JAAFIJ010000196.1 GCA_013298675.1 Rhodobacterales bacterium
CGTTTGAAATCGTCCGGAACTCTTGGCCCTTGGACGTCAAAGCCGCTACGCGTTTGATTGGGCCAATCAGGTTGATCAAGTTGGCGATGTAGTAGGGACCCATATCCAGAATTGGCCCACCGCCCGGTTTGAAGAAGAAGTCAGGATTTGGATGCCAATGCTCCATCCCAAAGCCCATGACCGCCGCAGAGCCAGCGGTGATATTGCCAACGCGGCCCTCATCGACCAAAGCGCGGGCTTGCTGGTGTGATCCGCCGAGGAATGTATCGGGGGCGCACCCTGCCGACAGGCCCTTTGACTTTGCCAGATCGCGCAGTTCAATGGCATCTTTCAACGACAGTGTCAGCGGCTTTTCAGAATAAAGATGTTTGCCAGCCTGCAAGATCGACTTTGAAACCGAAAAATGTGCGTCTGGAATGGTGAGGTTGATCACCACATCCACAGCCGGATTCGCCAGCAAGTCGTCAATGGATTGGGCCTTGGTGCTAAACTCTTCTGCCCGTGCCTTTGCCGTCGCCATATTCAGATCGGCGACGGCTCGCACCTCTAACCCTTTGAAAAGGGGCGCGAGATTCAAGTATGAACTGGAAATGTTTCCACAGCCGATAATGCCAATACCTAGTTTTTCCATGGTGCCCTCAATAAGATTTTACCGACGCGATGGAACGCGTCGCAAAGCGGTGGTGATCCGATGGATTGTCATGTTCCATCACGAAATTCTTGACGCCAATCCCGCGCAAGGCCGCCATAAGTGCGCGCCAGTCGACCGTGCCGTGGCCTACATCGGCCCATCCGTCTTCGTTGGCATTCTCGCCCGCAGGTGCGATATCTTTCACATGGGCAGCCGTAATGCGTCCGGAATAGTCTTTGATCCACTGAAACGGATCAGCGCCGCCCTTAATCACCCAAGCCACGTCCATTTCCCATTCAAGATCTGGCCCGCCGTCAAATAGCGCCGTGTGTGGCAAGGTGCCATCGGGAAGGGCCAAAAATTCGAAGTCATGGTTGTGCCAACCAAACCCGATCCCCGCGCCGCGCAGGGGTGCTCCGACTTTTTGCAGCCGCGCACCAAGTGCGTTCCACTCTTGCGCCGTGGTCCCCCGTGCTTCGGGTGCAATCCACGGGCAATAGATATTCGCGATCCCCAAAGTCTTGGCGATATGGATGACCTTGTCCGGGTCAGCTTCAAGCAGCTCAATCGGAAAATGGGCCGTCGGCATGACCAAATTGTTTTCGGTTAGACCGGATGCAATTTCCGCCAAACCCTCTGGCGTCGCATAAAGGCCGCCCAGACCTTCAACGGCGCCGTAGCCAGCAGCGGCCAACATTCGCAAAGTATCTGCTGTCGGTGGGAAATTGCGCGAAGAGTAGAGTTGATACGAAAACATCGTCCTGTCCCTTATATAGAGGCGTAGGTCGCAGAATGTAGGTCGCGCAGGGTAAACTGCGGCGTCACATCTTGCGCCTTTGGGGTGAAGATAAATTCGGCCGAAAGGCCCGGGAAAAGCATCACCGCATTCGTATCGAACCGTCCCGGAGTCGAGGATTCGACGGTTACAAATGCAGCAAGCGATTGGCCTTCAACAGTAATTCTGTAAGTGTCACCAAACTTGGACACGGTCTTGCTCAGATTGGCAGGTAAAAGATTATAAGACTTCCATGGCTTTGGCGCAAAGAAATCGCTGCCCTTTTGACCTTCGGCGTCCCAAGTAAAGATCATCACCTCATCTGGCGCAATCAGTTCATTTGCAATCTGGGCAATGTCCAAAGCAGCATCTGGCGATATTTGGACGCGGACCTCTGTCAACAAGCGGGTCGTCCCCGCCATCGAACAAGCCATGACCTGAACGGACAGCGGCACCGCCCGGTCAAGATCGCTGACACCGCGCAGTGTGATCGCATCCGCGCCCGGCACAGCAACAACGCTGACCGGCGCATAAAAGCGCGCGGCCATGTGATGCAACAGCTTCCACCCGCCGCCATGATCCAAACTGGACCAAGAACACACGGGCCAGGTATCATTCAACTGCCAGATCAACGTCCCCATGCAGTGAGGTTTAAGCGAGCGCCACTGCGTTACAGCGGTTTTGATCGCAAGCCCCTGCTGGATCTGGCTAAGATAGACAAAGTTTGGAAAATCCACCGGAAACCGGAAATAGCGGAACATGGTTTCAGCAATCCGCGCGTTGCCACCCCGGTTCTTTTGGTGGCTTTCCATCACGGGCGATGCGATATTCATATCGACCGGGTCGGCAAATTGACGAATGACGTCCATCGACGGATAGGATTGGAACCCAAATTCCGAACAAAAACGTGGCTTTACGTCCCGGTAGTGGTCGAAGTCCTTACCCTCGTGCCACACGCTCCAGAAATGCATGTCACCGGAACTGTCGTCATGCCAAGCATCGCCAAATGCCAAAGGTCCAGACGACGGCGAGGATGCCCACCAATTTGCACCGGGCAAGGTCGCAGCGACCGCCACTTCGATCGTATGATTCAAACGGTCATAACTTGCCAAGTACCTGTCACGGTCGGCGCGCGATTCCTTGAACCACGTCAGAGCCCCCACCAATTCGTTGTCGCCGCACCACAGCGCGATGCAGGCATGGTGGTTGATACGGCGGACAACATCGCGCACTTCAGCATCGACTTCGGCCAAAAACGCTGGGGTTGATGGGTAGAGGCTGCACGCAAACATGAAGTCTTGCCAAACCATCAGACCCAGTTCGTCACACAAATCATAGAACCAATCTGGTTCATATCGCCCACCACCCCAAATGCGGATCATGTTCATGTGGGCGTCGACCGCCGATTGCAACAGATCGCGCACCGCGTCTTTGGTGATGCGGCCGTGCAAAGCATCGGCGGGGATCCAATTGGCACCTTTGGCAAAAACGTCGCGGCCGTTCACTCGAAATCCAAACGATCGACCGACAGCGTCCAGTTCTGACACCAACACAATCTGCCGCAATCCGATGGTGCGCTGTGCTACCACGGGGCCCATCGTCACCGTCAACCCGTGCAAGGTTTGTGCGCCCTGCCCTGCCGGCCACCACAGATCCGGGTTCTTGATCGCCAACTTCAGCGTCGCGATCCCTGCCTGCACCGGCGCAGTTTGCGTGACACCACACAGAGTTGCAGTGACATCCGCGCCCGTCGCGTGAACCTCTAACGTCACCTCGGCCAGACCTGCGCTATGCCTTTGCGACACGACGATGTCATCGATCCGAGGGCCTTTGGCCACCAAACCGATCGTCCCCCACAGGCCAAAACTTGCCAGCGCGATGTTCCAATCCCAACCAAAATCGCAATGCGGTTTGCGCAGCATGTTGCCGTTCGGAATGGGGCAATTGTCGATGCTGTAGGGAATGTAGAATGGCATCGTCTTTTGCCGGTCCGCCGCGACCCGCGCAGCAGAGTGGAACAGGATTTCGATATCATTTGTGCCCCGGCGCAAACGCCCGGTTACATCCACCCGAAACCTGCGAAAAGCGTTGTCGGCCGACAGGACCGTTTGACCGTTCAGGCGCACCTCGGCCACGGTATCAAGACCGTCGATCACCAGATCACAAGCACCCCCGTCATGATCAAAGCTGCGCTTTGCTGTCCAATCACGCTCGCAAATCCAACGAACGTCATATTCATTGCGCCCCCAATAGGGGTCAGGAATGGCGCCTGCTGCGTGCAACGCAGAGATCCCATCCCCCGGCAACGAGAGCGCAACCGTGTAGGACCCGCTTTCATCCGAAAGCGACCAAAGGCCTGCAAGATCAAACATATCAGACTCGCTGTTCAGTTCCGGTGTCGAAAATCGACGCCTTTGGAATATCCAATTTAAGGTGAACCTTTGTGCCCGCGCTCATCCGCCGCTCAACAGGAACGCGCACTGACATCTGCACGCCGCCTTCGGCCAACAGCCAAACCAATGAGTCCGCGCCCATAGGTTCGTCAATCTCGACCACTGCGGGCAACGTTTTGCCCGGTTCTGCTTCGGATTGAATGTGTAAATGCTCTGGGCGCACCCCCAAGATCGCCTTCGGGCGGTCAAGTATGGCGCCGCCTTCATAGCCTGCCAAATCAAGTTTGGTCTCGCCAAACTGGAACGCGCGGCCACCGTCAACTGTGGCGCCGTGCAAGAAATTCATCGACGGCGATCCGATAAAGCCCGCGACGAACAGGTTTGTCGGGCGGTTATAAATCTCTTGCGGTGGGGCCAATTGTTGGATGATCCCGCCGCGCATAACTGCGATCCGGTCGGCAAGGGTCAGGGCCTCTATCTGGTCATGTGTCACATAAACCATCGTGTTCTTAAGTTTGTTGTGCAGACGCTTCAATTCGACGCGCAACTCAGATCGCAGTTTGGCATCAAGGTTTGACAGCGGTTCGTCGAACAGGAACACATCCACATCGCGCACCAGTGCCCGACCAATCGCAACCCGCTGACGCTGACCACCCGACAAAGCGCCGGGTTTCCGGTCAAGGAGCGGGCCGATCTGCAGGATTTCCGACGCGCGCTGCACCCGCGATTCAATCTCTGCTTTGTTCATGCCCGCGATTTTCAGACCGAACGACAGGTTACCACGCACCGTCATTTGCGGATACAGCGCATAGGACTGAAACACCATTCCGATGCCGCGTTCACTTGGTTCAGCCCAAGTGACGTTCTTACCCTTGATATGGATCTGCCCTTCGGACAGTTCCAGCAGCCCGGCAAGGCAGTTCAGCAAGGTCGACTTGCCACACCCCGAGGGGCCCAGCAGCACGATGAACTCGCCTTCCTCGACATCAAGATTCAGGTTTTTCAGAACTTCAGCCGCGCCGAATTTCAGTGTCAGGTTTTGGACGGAAACTGAGTGCATTGGATCAACCCTTGACGGCGCCGGCTGCAATGCCGCGCACAAAATATTTGCCAGAGACGAAGTAGATGGTCAGCGGCACCAGACCCGTCAGGATCGTGGCCGCCATATCGACGTTATAGGCTTTGCCGCCCATGGCCGAGTTTACGATGTTGTTCAACTGGACCGTCATCGGATAGTTGGTTGGCCCCGCGTAGATCACGCCAAACAAGAAGTCGTTCCAGATACCGGTGACCTGCAAGATGACAGCTACGGTAAAGATTGGCACGGACATGGGCACAAAGATCTGAAAGAAAATCTGCCAGTAACCTGCCCCATCAACCCGTGCGGCCTTGAACAACTCTGCCGGCAACGATGCGAAATAGTTGCGGAACAGCAGCGTCAGGATCGGTAGACCAAAGATCGTATGAACCAGAACCACCGCAGGCAGCGTCGAGAAAATGCCCAGCCATTTGGTGATCAGCACCAGTGGGTACAACATCACGATATAGGGGATGAACGACGAGAGCAGCAGGATGGAGAAGAACACCTCAGAATACTTGAACGGCCAGTTGGCC